>CAYLSL010000025.1:8552-24267 GCA_964386615.1 uncultured Veillonellaceae bacterium | reverse complement strand
GATGCTGAAAATAAATTATGCGATTCGGGAGTATTTTGCCGTTATTAAATTTTGGCTGCAGGAAGAGATGAATGTCGGAAGTGATGGGACGGTGACCGTTGGGAACGCATGACTTGATAAAAATCAACTGGATCAAATATGGAAAAATAATGGAGAAGGGAATCCATTTATATAACCATGGCGCATACCGGGAGGCAAAAAATTGCTTTAACAAGGCAATCTTTATAGATACAGAAGACTTTGAATCGAATTTTTGGCTACTTCGCACTTTAACGATGTTGCATGAATATGATGCGGCAGAAACCCTTGCCGTCCGTTGCGCAAAGCTAGAGCCGAGAGTGGCAAGCCAACTGGTTGTGCCGTGGCAAGAAGTAATAAAAATCCGCAATCAAGATCTCAATGCAGAAATCTTCAACAAGCTCAATTCTGAGACCGATCGCTTACTTGAATATTTTCAGCACAACAGAAGCTTTAGTATTGAGTATTTGGCATTTTTTGTACTGTCAGTATTCTTTTTTGCCCTGGTAATGTCATCTGTTGTGAAGAATGGTTTGAGTATATTTTTATTTATCATATTTTTATATTATCGAAAACCACTGTTGATTCCTAATTTATGGATTGCAGGCAATCGTGAAAAACGAAAAATTGCAGAGTTGTTTTTCAATACTAATTTCGTTAAGTTACTCATTTCTTATGTTTTAGTGTTAGCTGGGATTCCTATTTTTCAGTTGATAGTGGTAGGGAAAGTTCAACAAGATGGATTATTGATGACAGATAACATTGTTTCTGAGATTTTACTTGTCGCAACCATAGGCCCTGTAGCAGAAGAGATTGTATTTCGCGGTATGTTGTTTAAGTTTGTAATAAAGTATGCGAATGCATGGGCGTATCCAATTGTTTCAATTATGTTTTATTTTTATCATGGGAGTTTTGCAACCTTGCAACATTTTGTCATGTCGATGGTTTTTTGCTGGGCGTATGCGAGATACGAAACACTTTGGGCACCCATACTATTGCATATGCTGCAGAACATTCCTCATGTGGTGGCAGTTATATGGGAACATGTCAATAATATTATATAGAGCAAAGCTAAGGCTCTTCGGATTTTCGTCCGAGGAGCCTTTTTGCATTGGCGGGCATATATGCGGCAGTTTGGCGATCAAGAACCTCGTCATGGCCTAGTGCCAAGAAAACTGGATTTGGCAAGAGTATTGGTGAAAAGGGATATGGATAAAAATGATAAAATGATTACACAAGATATTCAGATTGGTCCAAGTGACAAAAATTGCTGCCTGAGGACAGCGTGAGGAGATAAGGGTGTCTATTAGGCATAAGCTGAGAAAGTGGTCACTCATTCTCAAGCGGGATATTGTCGTACTGTATTATATTTTAAAACACATGAAAACTCCTTGGTATGCAAAGAGTCTCGGTGTTATTGTTGTTGGTTATGCACTTAGTCCAATAGACTTGATTCCTGATTTTGTTCCAGTGATCGGATACCTGGACGATTTGATTTTAATTCCATTGGGGATTGCCGCGGTAATAAAATTGACGCCAAGTGAGGTTTTAGAATATTGCCGACAGGAGGCTGTCAAAAACCCGCCAACAATCAAGCATAATAATTATGTTGCTGCGTTCGTTATTGTTGTAATGTGGTTAGTAGGGATCTATGGTCTTTATGTAGCATTGAAGTAAGAGCAGCAATATGCAAAGGAGCGGCTATGGTGCAATACCGTGTTGAAAATGACTGTGCGAATATTAATTGGGATGAGGTTTGCTGTTTATTGAAGGAAGCAGGATTAGCAACCCGGACGGCCGCGCTAATTAAAAAGGCTTTTACAAGCAGTTATTGTGTAGCGTTTGTATTTGATAATGCCATGCTTGTGGGTGTTGGTAGAGCGATTTCTGACGGCGCGTATCAAGCGGCAATATATGATATTGCGGTATTGCCATCATATCAGGGGAGACAACTTGGCAAATTGATTGTGGAGGAGCTTCACAAGACTTTGCGGGGATTCAATGTCATTTTGTATGCAAGCCCTGGCAAAGAAGAATTCTATTGTAAACTCGGCTATCGTAAAATGATTACCGGAATGGCAAAGTTTAACAATGAATCGGTTATGCGCGAAAAAGGATTTATTGAGTAAATGCTTTTGTGCCGGCGATCCAACTTCATTGGAAAAAGTTTAAAAAATGTTTAAAATTGGCGGGCTTTGCTTCTGATATAATAGGGCTGAACAAACAGCATCATCACACGGGTTTTCCACACTCAAAATTTCGGAGGGATGAGCAAATGTCGGCTGAAAACGTGAAGAAATTTTATGAAGCGGTATCGCGGGATGAAGCACTGAAACAGAAGTTTATAGAACTGTCGCAAAAGTATCAGGGGCAATCGATGGATGAAGCGAAATTGCAGGCGATCGCTGAAAAAGAGGTATTGACTCTTGCGGCGCAAATGGGATATCCCTTTACCATGGATGACTTGAACGCTTATGGCGAGGAAATGAAACAGGCGCATATGAACCGGGAACTGAATGATGAGGAATTGCAGGCTGTGACAGGCGGCGGGGCGAGCCTGATCTGTGCCGTTCTTGGCTTTAACGAAGGGTTTAACCATGTCAATGGGTTTGGCTATTGCCTGCTATTGGGCTTTAATGCGGCGGGAGGGTTCTGCTTTTTAATCGGCGCAGGCACAAAAGGCTAGTTCTTTGGGCCTTTGCAGGAATATGAAGAAAAAGATGGAAAAATAATGTATCCACAATTTAAACCAGGAGGGATGGGCTGTGAAAAAGTTTTTGGGAATCTTTTTGTTGGTGTTATTACTTGGAACGAGCGTGTGTTTCGCCGAAGCTGAAATTCCTAACCTCGTTGGAACTTGGACGGCGCAATTTGAAGGGGTTAACATAAGCAAAGGGAGTGAACCCGGAACTTGGACCCACTTTCGAGATGGGGTCAACAGTCTTACCGCAGAACTTGTTGTGATCAAACAACAAGGAAGAGTATTCCATGGAATCTTCACTTCCCCCAATGCAACAGAAAAAGTCGCTGGCGTTATTGGATGGGACAATAAAACAGTCTATTTTGTTGATTTTGATGGTTTCGTTGATGCAACTCTTGTAAATAGCAATAAAATGACCTATATTTACCGGCATGTGGGTGAAAAAGATGCGAATGTGGCAATTGGGACATATACACGTAAAAAATAAAGCAATGACATGAAAAATACATAATCCGAATTAAGGCTCTTAGGATTTTCGTCCTAGGCGCCTTTTATTTGTTGGTGGAAGGAGTTGTGGCGGTTTGGTGATCAAATGAACTTGTGAAGAAGCTTTACAATTGCATAAAATACAAAGGTTTTGCTTCTGATATAATGGGGTTATAAACTGTTAATCATTGTTGGTCCTTAGTTCTGTTATAATGGGGTAGAGCAAAAATCATCCATATTTTGGTTCTTCCTAAAAAAGCAAGGAGTGAAAAGGATGTCGGTTGAAAATGTCGAAAATTTTTATGCAGCGATAAGCCAAGACGAGACAGTAAAACAACGGTTCAATGAACTGAATCAAAAGTATCAGGGTGTGGCGATGAACGCTGCAAAAACAGATGCCATTCTGGAACAGGAGTTGTTGCCGCTGGCCAAAGAACTGGGTTTTGAGTTCACGCTGGCAGAAATCAAAGCTTATGGCGAGGAAGTGCAGCAGGCGAAGCTGCCTTGCGAACTGAACGACAGTGAGTTGGAAGTTGTATCGGGAGCCGGCTGGTGTTCTGCTCCTTCAAAGATTGCATTGAGATGTACAGGGTATGGTTCCTAAGCGAAATAAAGAAATAAAGCGCGGTGCCTTGGATTTTCATCTGAGGCGCCTTTTTTATTGGATGAAGTGATACCGGTTTGCCGATTGGGTTGGTGATGAGAAGTTCCTCGGGAAAAAGTTTAAAAATTGTTTAAAATTGTTCAACCCTGTTCTTGATATAATGGAGCTGGCAAGAGCATCATCTGGATTCGGTCAATAATCAAAAAAACGGAGGGATGCACAGATGTCGGTTGAGAATGTTAAAAAGTTCTATACAGCGTTATCTCAGGACGAAGCTCTGCAAAAGGAGTTTGTGGAGCTGGCGAAGAAGTATCAGGGGCAACCGATGGACGAGACAAAAGCAATGTCGCTGATGGAGCAGGAAGTATTGCCTGTTGCAAAACAGAAGGGATACTCGTTCTCGATAGCTGACGTGAACGCCTATGGCGAAGAGATGAAACATGCGGATTTGAATCGCGAGTTGAGTGACTTGGAATTGCAGGCAGTGACGGGTGGCGGCACATACACGGGGTTTTGTATCCTTGCCGGTGTGATTACGCACACTTGGGATAAGGGTCAATATACCAGCTTTACCGCCGCTTTTTGCATGGGGCCGGGGCAGCCGCTATAAAAAGCCGGGCGCAATCCAGGCTCTAATGGAGCTGGGCAAGAGCGTCATCTGGATTCTGTAAATCATCAGATTGCGGAGGGATGCACGGATGTCGATTGAGAATGTAAAGAGTTTTTATGAAGCGGTAATTCAGGATCAAGCGATTCAACAGCGGTTCCATGACTTGAATCTTAAGTATCAGGGGATGGCAGTGGATGCGGCGAAAGCGGATGCCATACTGGTGCAAGATTTATTGCCGCTGGCCAAAGAACTTGGTTATGAGTTCACGCTGGCAGAAATTAAAGCCTATGGCGAAGAAATGCAGCAGGCGAGCAGGAACGGCGAATTGAGCGTTGCGGAGTTGGACATTGTGGCGGGTGGCAGAGGTGGCGGAGGCGCGAGCCTGATTTGTGTACTTTTGGGAGTCAACGAAGGATTAAACAGTGTCCACGGTTATGGGCTTTGTGTGCTTCTGGGGTTCAATCCGGCGGGAGGATTCTGTTGCTTGATTGGCGCAGGTACAAAGGGATAACTGTCATGCAAATAAGGCAGAGACCGGTTCTGCTCAGTTACTCCTGTCAAAAAGCCAAACACGGAGGGATAACGAATGTCGGTTGAAAACGTAAGGAAGTTTTACGAAACGGTAGCTCGTAACGAAGCGCTGAAACAGAAATTTGTCGAACTGTCGCAGAAGTATCAGGGTCAACAAATGGATGAAGCAGAAGCGATGTTACTGCTGGAACAGGAAGTGCTGCCTATCGCAAGACAAATGGGGTACTCATTTTCAATCGATGATTTGAAAGTCTATAGTGAAGAGAAGAAACAGGCGGGGTTGAATCGCGTGTTGAACGATTCGGAATTGGAGGCTATTGCAGGCGCCGGGATCAATGGGACGAGTAATTGTTTTGTCATTGGGGCTCCCGATGAATTGCCAGGATATTGTAGTGTGGTTGGGACCACTTGACGTAGCAATTCACCTTTGAATTTGAAATTATTAACGTGGTGGTTGAAAACATAAAAATAGCAGAGCTCTTCGGATTTTCGCCGAAGAGCCATTTAAATGAATTGTGGATAGCTTAATCATCTGCTATGCATGCCGAGTTTATCAAAATACTGTTTTACAGTTGCTCGTGCCAGGCACTGTCCGGTGTCAATGATGAAGTGAGTGGCAGCGTACTGATCGGCAACCACATTAAGGTCTGTACAGGCTAATAGGATTGTATCGACGCGTCCGCCAATTTCATTGAGCAGTCTTCTCCAAAGGGCCTCCGCCTGTTCCAAGTCCTCGCTTCCTTTTACGGACAAAATAACCTGATTGATCAGCGGCTGCCATGATTCATTCCAGACAAAATCACAACCAAGATGTGACAGCTTGGTTTGGTAGATTCCTGCTTCAAATGTAGCGGGCGTGGAAAGCAGTGTGACGCGGTTGCTGCCGACGGGAATGAATTTTGCCGCTTCATCTACAATGTTCAGCACGGGGACTCCAACGGAGTTCTTGATGTGATCAAAATACCTATGCGCAGTGTTGCAGGGGATCACAATAAAATCAACACCTGTTGCGGCAAGTTTCTGAGCGCCCCGAATAATGGACAATTCCAATGCTCCATGATCCAATGGGCGATCCAGAAAAAAGGGAGTCGGACATGAATAGATCATCATGGGTGGAAAATCAATATCATGTTTTGCCCCATACATTTCCTGGCAAAGTTGAACTATTTTATCGATAAAGGGCGCCGTTGATTTTGGTCCCATGCCGGCAAGAACCCCGATCATTGTTTGCATACCTCCATGATGAAAATTCCATTGCCGCCCCAACACACCGATCTTTGCCAGTAATCGGCAGACTACAATCCAATGAATTGGCGACAGACTGTCAATTTGTTATTCAATGAGAAGAAAAGCATAACGGTTCATCGGTTCAGTCGGATCTTTCAAGACTTGGATCGGATAGCCGATGCTTCTGACTGTCGCATAGACGTCGATTCCCAGCGAGTCTGCTCCGGGGCGCGCCAACCGGGGATTTTTACATTCTGATCGACTGCCGATACAACTTTCACACAAAGCGCAACCGGTAAACGACAAAAGAAGAGTTTTATAATATCCGTCAATAAATACGGCTCGTTCAAGGTTTAACAGTTTCTGTGCGGTATCGCGCGCCCAGGCTTTTCTTGCTTCTGGGGTTTCGCTTTGATTTTCAAAGTGAAATACCGCCACATCATGATATTCGGAGATCATTTTCCGGCATTCTTCAATGGTGGGTACATTGGGCGGGCACATGCAGCTTTTCCCATACTGCGGACAGCCGAACATGCAGCGAAAGCGGACCCATTGGGCGACGATAATGTCTTTGGCCGCCATCCATTTGTAGTCAGTGAAACCATGCTGTTGGAACAGGTTTTGCAAGTGGTTTTTGTCAGTCATTTCGTCAATCCTCCACCTAATTCATTTATGAAAACAAGGAAGTGTTCCGTTATGGGCTAATAATTTCGCGTTTCGCCTGAAGAATCCTTTGTTCGCATTTGCGGTTTGGGCAGGGGCGGAAAATGCATAGGAAGGAGGCGCAGTATTTGTAATGGATGATATGGATTTTCTCCATAGATTGAGGCTGCTGATTCGCAAAGAAGGGCTGGACCTGATTTCCGATGCATATGTCTCTTTATCTGGATTGGGCGGTGTCGGCGGGGTTGCCTTTCAAGCCTTGGTGCGTTCGGGCGTGCGTCGGTTTCGGCTGGCGGAAAATGGCAGCTTTGATCCGCCGGATATGAATCGTCAACCGGGAGCCACCTTGCTTACGATGGGGCGCAAGAAACTGGAGGTCTATGCCGAATGGGCGCGCTCGATCAATCCCTCCATTGAACTGCAGCTATTCGGCGAGGGAATTCACGTTGACAATATTGAAGAATTTTTGCACGGATCGGATGTTTACGTTGGGGCAATCGACGTTGAAAAAGGACAGGATGTAAAAGATAAAGGTGCCGAACTGGCCCGCCAATATCAAATCCCCTTGTTTTCTGCCGGTGTTGTCGGGTTTGGCGCGCTAATGGTCAATTATCATCCTGAAAAAATGACGCCTGCCCAATTTTGGCATAAGGCGCTGCCCCGTGGCGGAAAAGACGGTTTGGGAATCTATGCGGAGCATTTTCATCCGGAGATCGTGTCACGCCTGTACCAAGGTGTATTAGCAGGAACGGTGCCATCTACGACCATTGGCGCGAATTTGGCAGGTACGGTTGTTGCCAATGAAGTGATCAATTATCTGTTGCAGCCATTAAACGATTTCAGCCGGGAACCTTTGTTTGCTCCCCATTATCTAGCCATTGATTTGGCAAACTTTAGCATGAGAACTGCATCGGTTGAAGATTGAGTGAAGGCTTCCCGCCACTTGTGGCAGGAAGCCTTGTATGTTGAGCGGACTCGGAAAAATCATAAAACAGGAGGGAACGACAGATGTCAGTTGAGAACGTGAAGAAGTTCTACGAAGCGGTTGCCCAGGACGAAGCCCTGAAACAGAAATTTGTCGCGCTATCCCAAAAGTATTTGGGACAGCCGATGGATGAAGCAAAAGTCATTGCCATCATGGAGCAGGAAGCGCTGCCGATCGCCAAACAGATGGGATACTCCTTTTCCATAGAGGAGTTGAAGGCCTATGGCACAGAGATTGAAGCAAGCACTACGAATCTTGAGCTGAGCGATGCCGAGTTGGCGACTGTGACGGGAGGCGGCACTTACATGGGGTTTTGCTTCATTTGCGGTATCGTTACGCATACTTGGGATAATGGACAAGATATCATGTGTATTGGCGGTTTTTGCCTGGGCCCAGGGCAACCGATGTAGTTTTTGTAGGCAAACATGCCGGCAGCCGATGCACGGAATGCCCGACAGACGGATCGTGTCCGCTAAAAACCAGATCAACTGATCGTATTTGTCGTATTGTTCCAAGAGGTGAAAAGTATTGAATTTTGCCGGCTGAGCCACTGATCAGATTGGAATCGGTTGCGTATTGATAAAGAACAAGGCAGGTCTACGGCTATAGGTCCGGGGACCTGCCATTTTTGCTGCGGGTTGCAGCCGGATAAAGTTTTGACAGCAAACAAAAATATGGGGAAATAAGGAAGGAAAATCATTTCGACGATCGAAGAATACAGTAGAGTATAGAATGAACAATGATGGGAAAGTTGGAGGTGTTTGGGTATGCAAGTGAAAAAGTGGTTGAGAATGTTTGTGGTGATGCTGTGGGTATTTTCGATTCATGTTTCTGCCTGTGATGCCCTGCAGCGTATTGTGCCGGAAACCAGCAAGGAAACGGTCATTGCCGCCTACTTGCAAAACAAGTCGCTGGATCCGGTTGAAGGCGTATGGTCGGCAGCGGTGAACGGGAATAGCTGGGAAGTGGCGATAATTAAAAACCCTTCGACCACTCTTTATAAAACATGGCAATATGTTGGAATTGTTGTCAATCCGTTGGATTTGGAGGCAAAGATCGGCGAAGTCAAAATTGCTTTGAACAAAACTGCGGCAGAGGGTGTTTATTCAGGAACTTATGTTGTGCAAACCGGCGGCGCATGGGGAACACAAACCCACACAGCAACCAATTTTATGACTACCCAGGCCAATATGATGCAAGCAAGTGTCCCCGCAGTGGGGGCACTTACCTTAGTGAAAGTAAGCGATTCTCCCGGCAAACCGGCTGGAAAGGGGCCTGCAAAGGGAATCGCCACCGGGACCGGATTTTTTGTCACACCTTCGGTCATAATCACCAACCATCATGTGATTGCGGATGCCAAGAAAGTCGAAGTTACATATCTGAATGAGTATACGTTGTCGGCAAAAGTTCTTAGTAAGGATGCAAAGAATGATATTGCCGTGCTGGAGGTGACAGGACTCGAAAGTAAAGTCATACCTTTGCCGATGGGGACTGCGAAATCGGTCAAGGAAGGAGAGCGGGTATATACCATCGGCTTTCCGATGTCGAGTGTGCTAGGGACAAATCATAAAATATCGGAAGGGATCATCAATAGTTTGACGGGAATGCATGATGATCCGACACGGTTTCAAATCAGTATTCCAATTCAGCATGGAAATAGCGGCGGTCCTCTAATCACCAATGATGGCAGGGTAATCGGCATTACCAGCGCTTCTTTGAATACCGCTTACTTCATCCAGAAGACGGGCAGCGCTCCACAAAATGTGAATTTTGCCGTGAAGGCTGATTATATCTTGCCGATTGTTGATTTGTCCGGTGCCAAGGTGCAACTGATGGAACCGGGAACCGTCTTGCTGGATCCAGTGAAAATTATGGATGTAGGCAAAAAGGCTGTCGTATTCATCAAGTCTTACTTGGAATAAAGGAGGTCTGTATCCTTGAAACGAATCAAACATCATGTCATGCAGATTGCCGCCAGTCCGGCAGTGGTTTTTCCCTTGCTGTGCCCTGTGCGGGAAGCCGATTGGATTGATGGGTGGTCATGCGAGATGCTGCATTCCGAGTCGGGGCTGGCCGAACTGGGTTGTGTATTTAAAACCAACCGCGCTCCCGAGAACGAAGCGTTTTGGATCATGACGCGATGCGATTCTCCACGTGAAGCAGAATATGTCCGGTTTGTCACAGGGAAAATGTTTGTGGTGCTCCGCTTCCAGCTTGCGGCAACAGAATACGGCACAGCCATGGAAGTGACCTACTCATTCACCGGAGTGACCGAAGCAGGAAATGCGTTTGTCGAAACTGTGGTTCCGCAGTATATCGAATTAGCGCTCAACCATTTGGAAGCATCGTTGAATCACTTTGTCAAAACAGGTCAAAAACTGTTGCGTTGATTCGTGAGTCTGGGCGGTGGCATGTAACGGACGCTAGAAGATGAGAATGAAGGTCCCTATGGTGATAAACAACCCGCCAATAATGACTTTGGCTGATACGACTTCCTTCAACACCACGAATGCGAGCACAATGCTGATGACAACACTGAATTTGTCAACCGGAATTACTTTTGAGGCCTCACCGATTTGCAGCGCCTTAAAGTAGAATAACCAGGAAAAACCGGTTGCAAATCCTGATAAAATGAGAAAAATCCAGCTTTTTCGCCCGATGGCGGGGAGTTCGTTTTGTGTTCCGGTTGCCAATACGACAGCCCAGGCCATAAATAACACGACCACAGTTCGTATGGCGGTAGCCAAATTGGAGTTGACTCCTTCAATGCCTATCTTTGCCAAAATCGATGTTAATGCAGCAAAAAACGCTGACAATAGTGCGTAAACGGCCCACACAAAAATCACCCCGCTTTTTATCCATTTCGCGGTTTTGCGAAGAAATCCTTCGCCGGCGGAAACAAAGTTGCCAAGTTGGGATTTGTGGGGGGACTTAAGAAATCTAAAGAAATTCCAATAATCATGCTGTAAAATACCATTGGATATGTTTTTGCCATGGATAGGCTGAAAAGTTTATTCGTGGGGTGTGCAGGAAATGTGTCCGATATGCTTTATTACAGCAGGCAGTTACATTGACAAGAATAAAATTATTATTGGCATACTATGTATCGCAGTATTTTGGGTCGTGAGTCTGGGCTGCTTGGCAGCTTTGTTCGTTCGGATGATGATGATCCTGATTTTTCATGTTTACTGTCATTACCCTTTATAAAATGCAGTTTGCGCTTATTGAAAGGCTTTCCGGAGTATTTGTCGGGAAAGCCTTTTGTGTTGTTGGATTTCACAGGTAGGAGAAGAACTGTCGGATTGAGAAGGAAATGAAAGAGTATTGAAGAATGAAGAATGGTGTAGCAAATCATCGGAGGTGTTAACCATGGCGTACTTGACATTCTTGTTTCGAATACGGGGATCAGGAAAATGTTTGGTCAATTCCGTGCTGATAACGCTCCTGTTTGCTTTATACTGCTCCACTGTTTTTGCGGTGGCCGCAAACAGTAATGTTGGGCCGGGCGATTCCGTTCAATCGATATCTCAGCGTATAAAAGAGCTGGACCAGCAAATTGCAGCTGCGAAAGAAGAGCTGAAACAATTGATTGATCAGCAGCAAAATGCCAAACAGCAACTTAAGGAAGTCTTGCACAATAAGCCGCAAAAACCGGAAAATCCAGCTGCTATGCCAGCATACAACAAAGCGCTTTCAGAGTGGCAAAAACAGGTTAATGCAAAACAAGATGTTATAAATACACTGCAGCGAGCAATTGATGTAAAAAAGGCGGAAATCGCCAGACTGGAAAAAGAGCGGGAGTCATTCGCGCACAAGCTCCGATAGTATTGCCAAACGCTCCTGCGTGTTCAAGCCAATCAAAAGCTCTCCTGATGTTCGTCCGGAGAGCTTTTTGTTGCACGTGAAAAAGTTTAAAAATTGTTTAAAAATGGCGGGCCGTTCTTCTGTTATAATGAAATCGGAAAATGGTAAACAATAGTAAATAACGATTTTGCGAGGAGGTTTGGCTGTATGCAGGAAGCGCTGATCAAGGATGTTTTTGCTGATGAGGAGTTTGTAAAAAGACTATTATGTCTGGAAACGCCGCAGGAAGTGCAGGCGGCGATGTCTGGCAAGGGAATCGATTTAACGGTGGATCAGATCGTAAAGATCAAGGAGCTGGTTGTCAAAAGATTGGACGCAGGCCAGGAGTTGTCGGATGAAGAACTGGAAGATGTGACAGGTGGCAGCATATTGGTCCTAGGGCTTACTTTGGCGGCAGCTTCGGCCGTCGCGGGTTTATTGGCTGGTGGCTTGGTTGTTGGATCTACTATGTTTGCGGCATGGATGACAGATGTTGGGACAAACCACACCTGGTAGTCCGGGTTGGACGAACATACAGAACCAGTGCAGGCGAGGCTGAAAGGCGGGAAAATATTGTACAAAAAACTCAAATCCCAGTTTGCGCTGCGAGGCTGGCATGGCTTGCCTTATGGGATCATGGACACGAAAACCGGGCAGACCGGCTTTATCGATGCAGTCGCGTTTCAGGCCGCCAGCTTTTGCGACGGCAAGATGAACCTCGACTCGCCGCTGGTGCTGCCGGCCCACCGGGAATCAATCGCCAAACTGGAAAGCGCCGGTGTTATAGAAGACTGCCCGTCCGATACAGAACTCGAGCCGTGGCAAAAATACTGCCGTTCCAGCGGTCGCTATGCCGCATCGGCGCATTGGTCGATTACCGGGCACTGCAATCTGCGCTGCCGGCACTGCTACATGTCGGCGCCGCAGGCGAAATATGGCGAACTGACGACTGAGGAATGCCTGCGGATTATTGATCAGATTGCGGCAGCCGGTATCGGGCAGGTATCCCTGACCGGCGGCGAGCCGCTGGTCCGTGCCGACTTCTGGCAGTTGGTCGATGCCCTGTTGGAGCGCCGCATCGTGATCCGGCAGATCTATACCAATGGGTTACTGGTGACGGAAGAGTTGCTGGCGGGGCTGAAAGCCCGCGGGATCAAGTGTTCCTTCTCTTTGAGTTTTGATGGCTGCGGCTGTCATGACTGGATGCGGGGCCTATCCGGTGCGGAGGAGGCCGTCATCGCAGCGATCCGGTTGCTGCGATCCCACGGATTTGGGGTTGGGGTAGAAACCGTATTATATACAGACAATCTTCCTCACATGAAAGAAACCTATGAACTGATGAAATCACTCGGAGTAAGTCACTGGAAAACTTCACCGGCGATGAATGTCGGCAACTGGCAGCAAGAGCAGGGGCATTATGATCTGCCGATCGACGTTCTCTACGCAGCCTATCTGGACCTGATCGCCCTGCACCAGGCTGACGGCGCCCCGCTGGACCTGATGCTTGGTGGTTTCTACTATGGACGGCGCGGCAGCAAGGAAGCGGTAATTCCGCTGATCCGGTTCGATGGCACCGATGCAGCCCAACGTCAGATCCTGTGCCGCAGCTGCCGGGTTAACCCGCATATTATGGCTGACGGCAAACTGCTGCCCTGCATCCCGATGACCGGTTCCGCCGTGGAGGAAGAAATGCCCAGTTTGCTGGAAACCACCATCGCTGAAGCCCTCGCCGGGTCGCGGTTTTTTGATGTGATCGACATGAAGTTGGGCGCTGTTTTAGAGAACAATCCGGAGTGCGCTGCCTGCGAGCACCGGTTGCGTTGCGGCGGCGGCTGCCACGCCTGTGGTATGACGTTCGGCGGCAGCATATACAGTGCCGACCCTTACAGCTGTTTTTTCTTCAAAAATGGCTATGAACAAAAAGTGCGGGATCGGGTGGCTCAGTACCAGAAATATAAGGAGGAATGAGCATGTCTGCAGAAAATGTGAGGAAGTTTTACGACGCGCTTTCCCGTGATTCAGATCTTCAACAAAAAATCAGAGCCCTTTCGCAAAAGCATCAGGGGGAAGTTATCGATGCGGCAAATCTGAATCGATTGATGGAGCAGGAATATTTGCCGCTCGCAGCGGAACGAGGCTTTTCGTTTACTTTGGATGAGCTGCGCGAGTACGTTAGCGAGATGCAACAGGGAAAAACCAGCGGCGAATTGCCGGATGAAGAGCTTGCTGCCGTGTCCGGAGGCATATTTTGTTCTGGACTGGGGCAAGAACCTGGATTTTGTTTTCTCCTCGGATTCGATAATTCTGGTGGCTGGTGCATATGGTTGGGTGCTAACTGGGATCAACTTAAATTCTAAGAAAAGGCAACGGTCTTTGCCACGGGCGTACAGATTTTGTGGTATTTCCCCCAGTGAAGAACATGATAGCGTGAGGAGGCTGAGCCGTGTCTGTCCAAAATGTAAAAGAGTTTTATCAACTGTTACTCAAAGACGAGGATCTCTACCAGCGAGTTGTGGAAGTTTCGCAAAACCAACAGGGGAAAATCCTTGACGACATGGCGGTTGAGCGGCTGCTGGAAAAAGAAATTCTGCCATTAGCCGAAGCCAGGGGCCTTTCCTTCACTTTGCTGGACTTGCATCAAGCTGTACTCGAAGCGCAGCGGACAACCGGCACTGATGAACTTAGCGACGGCGAACTGGCAGCCATCGCGGGTGGGACCTTATCCTGTCTTGTTGCCGGAATCGGCAATGGGGGATGCTTTGTTTATGGACAGACAGATTGGGGCGACGTCTGTGTTTTCATCGGATTCAGCCAAAATAAGCCGGAGCCGGATTGCCGGTGGTAATCGTTATTGCCGGAGTTTACGGCAGCCCTCGGCTTGAGGCAGCTTGCGACAGGAGGAACCGGTTGCAGACAAAGTGTTCCGTGTAGCGTATTTTGGCGTCCCGATTATTGGAGCAAATAAAGGCAATAGAAGCCGAAGCCGGCAATGAGGATTCCCGACAGACGGTTGACCCATTTCAGCCGCTGGTGGTCAAATTTGCCGCGCAGTGCGTGGACCAGTCCGCTGAGTATCGCCCACCATAGCATGGACCCGGTGAACACGCCAAGCACCAAAAATAAGGCCGATGTGCTGGCCTCGCCGGTGGCGCCCAGCCCGAGCCCGGCAAAAACCGCCGTAAAGGATAAAATGGTCATCGGGTTGGTTATCGTTAGCACCAAAGTCGATGCATAAGCGCCCCAAAGTCCTTCACAGCTTGCTGTCGCGGCTGTTGCTGCGGGAATCGACTTGTAGGTTGTGTACCCCAAATAGAGCAGGAAAAATCCGCCGATCAGGCGCAGGTAAAACTGCTGGTCGATGAGGAAAGAGGATACAACCGATAAACCAAGCGCCGCCACCATCCCATATATCGCATCGGCTGTTGCCGCGCCCAACCCGGATGCAAAGCCGTTTCCCATTCCGCAGGACAGGGTGCGTCGTATGCAAAGGACGCCAATCGGTCCGACGGGGGCGGCAATGGAAAACCCCAGTATGATTCCTTTCAACAAGAATATCATCAGCTACTCCCCGCCGGTACTCAGTGGCAGTACCGGCGTTTCTTTTACCGTCGACAGAATGACGGTGGTTTTGGTTCTGACTCCCGGGAATGCTTTGAGTTCGTTGCTGATCAACTGTTCCAAAGCACGGGTGTTTGCACAACGGACCTTGAGGATATAATCGACATCACCGGCAACATGGTGACATTCCAGTACTTCGGCGAGTTCGCCGATTTTTTTTATGATCTGCGGCCGGTATTGCTGGTTTTCGATCGAGAGGGAGATCAGTGCGGCCAGTCCGCAGCCGACCGATTCCGGGTTGACCAGCGCCGCATAGCCCGTGATGGCGCCGGATTCCTCGAGTTTTCGCACGCGGTCGGCAGTAGCCGGAGCAGATAATCCGATTAAGGTTCCCAGCTCGGCCCAGGTTGAACGTGCGTTGGTCATAAGCTGCTGGATTAATTTTAAATCATTTGAATTCATAACTAAAAACCTTCTTTTAATAATTTT
>CAYLSL010000025.1:0-8452 GCA_964386615.1 uncultured Veillonellaceae bacterium | reverse complement strand
ATGCTGCTCTTTATCCAGCGCGCGATTCAAACCCGCAGTTTTTCCGATCAGGAAGGCGAGATGGCGTCTTTGTTAAAGGATGAGATGGTTAAAATCGGCTTTGATGAAGCATTCATTGATTCGACCGGCAATGTCGTCGGACGCATTGGCAATGGCGGCAAGATCATCCACTTTGACTCGCATCTCGACACGGTACAGGTAAATGACCCGGATGAATGGTCAGTGGAGCCGTTTTCCGGCGCAATTGTTGACGGCTGTGTTTGGGGGCGCGGCAGCGTGGACATGAAGGCGGCTCTCGGCGCCAGCATCTATGCGGCGGCGCTTGCCAAAGAACGGGGCTACACTGAAGGCAAGACAATTTATGTCACCGGCACGGTCTGCGAAGAATACTGCGATGGTGAAAATCTAAAGAACTTATATAAAGAGCTGGCGTTAAAGCCCGATTATTGCATCATCTGCGAGCCGAGCGACAATGTGATTACGCTGGGACACAAAGGCAAGGCCCAGATTCGCATTAAAACGCACGGTATTTCGGCCCACGGGTCGGCGCCGGAAAAAGGCGTCAATGCCGTATACGAAATGGCGGAAATCATCAGCCGCGTCGATGCGCTGAACAAGTCTCTTTATAGAGCCGGCGAAAAACATGGCACGATTGTGCTGTCCGACATTTCCTGCGTCAGCGCGTCACTCAATGCGGTGCCGAGCGAGTGCGCGATTTATCTCGACCGGCGGCTGGTTTTGGGCGAAACGCTGGAACAGGTCAAACAGGAAATGGAAGCCCTGATTGCCGGCAAAAACGCCAGCTGGGAAATCGGTACGCTGCACCATACGAGCTGGAAAGGGAAGGCACTGGATTATCAGCCGATGCACAACCCCTGGAAAATTGACGCGGCGCATGAATTGGCCCTGGCGTTACGGACTGCCTACAAAACCGTATATCGGCAAGACGCGGCCACGTTTGATTTTTGGGATTTTGGCACCAATGCGATCACACCGGTAGCGATGGGAATCCCCACAATCGGCTTTGGTCCGGGCGAATATAAACTGGCGCATATGAAGGATGAACGCTGCGCAGTCGATAAAATCGAAGCGGCTTGTCAGGTGTATTGTCAATTGATCAAAGAACTATAAGTTCCTGATCAATGGGGCGATATTGGCTTGACAGCATAAATATAACAATGTTATATTTATGAACGCGGTATAACGATGTTACATTGTGATGCACATTGTCGATATCTGCAAAACAAATCTGTGTACAAAGCGAGGCGGATTCGATGAATATTCTTGTCCTGAACGGCAGTCCCAAAGGAGACCTCAGCGTTACCATGCAGTATGTTGCGTTTCTGCAAAAAACGAACCCGCACCATAGCCTGAAAATCATCAACATCGCCCAACAGATCCGGCAGATCGAACAAAACGAAGAAAAGTTCAATGAAATCCTGTCAGAAATCAAAAATGCGGACGGGGTACTATGGGCGTTTCCGCTATATGTCTTTTTGGTTCATTCACAATACAAAAGATTCATTGAACTCATCTTTGAACGAAATATGCAGGATGTGTTTCAAGGCAAATACACCGCCGTTCTGACTACCTCGATTCATTTTTTTGACCACACGGCGCATCAATATATGCGGGGAATCTGCGATGACCTGGACATGAACTTCTGCGATTCGTTTTCGGCCGGCATGCGCGATTTGTTCAAGCAAGAAGAACGGGGCAGCCTGCTCAATTTTTTCAACGGGTTTCTCGCCGCGATACAAAGAAAAGCGGCCTGCACCAAATTGTACGCGCCGCTGGTTGCGCATATTCAGCAATATAATCCGGGCGAAATCGACGCCAAACCCATCGCCCACCAGCGCAAAATGATCATTGTCACCGACGCGGCGGAAGGGGACGTCAACCTCCACCGCATGATCGGTCATTTTGCCGCTCAGTTTGCCGAACCACCGGAAGTGGTGAACTTGCACCAGGTCGATATCAAAGGCAGCTGCCTCGGCTGCATCCGCTGCGGTTATGACAATAGCTGCGCCTACACAGGGCGCGATGGCTTCATTGATATGTTCAACCGTCTGAAAAAAGCCGATATCCTGGTTTTTGCCGGCGCAATCCATGATCGTTACCTGTCGTCATTGTGGAAGACGTTTTTTGACCGTGCCTTCTTTAACACCCACATGCCTTCTTTTGTCGGCAAACAATTCGCTTTTTTGGTGAGCGGGCCGCTGCAACAACTGCCGCCCCTCAGACAGATTTTGGAGGCCTATACCGAACATCAGCAGGCAAATTTGGCGGGAATTGTCACTGACGAGCAGGCTGAATCCGCCGGAACCGATGACGCACTGCGGGAGTTGGCGCTGCGCAGCCTGCAATATGCGGATTGCGGTTATAAGCGGCCGAACAGTTTTCTCGGCGTTGGCGGGTTGAAAATTTTTCGCGATGAAATCTGGGGACCGCTGCGGTTCCCATTTATCGCCGACCATCAGTATTACAAGCAACATGGCGTGTATGATTTCCCGCAGTATGATTATGCCTCGCGGGCGCGCAATTTCTTCCTGGGGCTGCTGGCAAAGTTCCCGGCGGTCCGCAGGGAGTTGTATGGACCCAAGATGACCCAATATATGGTTCGGGAGTATATTGCGTTCAATAAAAAAGGTGGTCGGAGCGATGGATAAAATCGAGCAGGCCGACACCCGCAGCGCCATTCTGGTTCAGGCAAGGGAACTGTTTTTAACGCTGGGCTACCATAAGACAACCATGCGCGGGATTGCCGAAGCGGCGGGAATTTCGACGGGGCCGCTGTATTTTCACTTTCGTGACAAGGCTGAAGTGTTTTTTTATATTTGCAGTGAGGCCTTTGAATGCCTGGAGAAGGAGTTTCAACGTATCGCCTGCATCGAGGAAGCGTCCGGCGAAAGACTCCGCCGCATGTTTTTAGCCTATAAAGACTTTTATTACCGGGAACCGCAGCTGTTTACGCTGATGCATCAGGCGACAGACCCCATGTCCGGCATTGGTTTGCCTGATTCACTGGCCGAGGCTTTGCTGCAAAAAGGGATGGCCCCGGTCAAAATTATGGAAGCCGTCATCAAAGACGGGATTGCGCGGCAGGAGTTGCGGCCGGTCGACCCGGCCAAGCTGGCCGTATATTTGTTTTCGGTTTCGGAAGGGATTTTTGTCTCCAGCCGCATGGGGGTTTTGGCGCAGCGAAATATTGGCGTGGATGAAATGATTGATGCTGCGATTGAATTGGTGGGGATCGGCATGATTGACATGGGAAGATTTGCTGAATCACAAAAGAGTTAATTTGATTTTTACATAACCGTAACAATGCTCCTGCAAACTGGTGGTAAAGTGATAGTGCCGGAAAAAGGTGCGCAGGAGGAATTGGCAGTGCGTGAAACAATCACCGTGAATCGGATCATCAGATGTTCTTTTATTGAAAAGGAAGTGGCGCAGCAAGTATCGACGTATAATGTCTCGGAACAGGGCAAGCCTGCTGCCAGCGAAATGCTGACCAAATATTGCAGCGGCTATCCTGCCTGCAAGGGGGAACAGTGCCAGTTTGTCATTGGTTTGCAGGGCGAGGTCTATACGAAGCCGCTGGAGAGCATTTTCGCGTACTTCGAACCTATTCCGCCGCAGCACCGATAAAGATCGAGGTTACCGCACCTTGCTTGACACCAAATATAATGCCGCCATAAATTGTGCCGGCGACGATCCTGGAGTCGGTTTGACCGGTCTGCGGATTTATTTCAGGCTGATAAGCGAGCTGCACTTCGGCAACCTTGCTGCCGATTTGGATCCCCCGCTGGGTTTTGTAGTCGCATGGGCTGGTTAGTGAAATGCGATCCACGACCTGCTGGCTGCCCTTTCTGATCATGCCAAGTTCAATCCCTTTGGCTGGGTAAAACCATCGTTGGTGTTCCATGCCATCGGCGCCCCAAATCTGTGCAGCGGATTTATTTTCTGGTTCCCCGAGTTTTTTCAATACTTCCCTGTCATCAATACCCAGAAGTAAATCGCCGATCGTCTCTTTCATCAGGCTAAAGCCAAGCAGCGAATAGTTTGGTTTAGCCTCTTTGTCATTTGACTGCTGGGCCAGCGCCATGCCGGCATCCGGTGCAGCCGCGGCAAATACTGTTGAAAATAAAATGAAAGTTGCGATTACCCGGTAAAATAGTATTCGTTTCAAAACACTCCCGCCTTTCTTTGCTATCATGGCTTGTTTCGACATTTAAACAACGTTTCCTGTCGGGCTTTCAGCCATTTCCGGCTGGAAGCCTATGTCATTCACTGATAGGATGCGCTAATCGTGCTAAAATATAAGGCGGGAACATGGTTCAATAACCAATTTTGTTCATTTGTCAGGACGCCTGATGAGCATTGGAGGCTGTAGTATGGAGTTTGTATTGCGAAAACTTGAAATGGCTGATGCCGAAAGTATTGCAAAATACGCCAACAACATTAAAATTGCAAACAACGTGCGTAATATCTTTCCGCATCCCTATACGTTGGAGGATGCCCGCGCCTTTATTGATGATTGCCGGCACAGTGAAGAGTTATGTCAGTACATTAGGGCGATCGTTGTAAATCAGCAGGCAGTTGGAGTTATCGGATGCACTCGCCAAACAGATGTGCATTGCAAATGCAGTGAGATTGGCTACTGGCTGGGCGAAGAATTTTGGGGCAGGGGAATTGTGACCAACGCTGTAGTGCAAATCAGCAGGGAAGTTTTCCAATGCCAGGATGTTGCCAGGATATTTGCCGAAATCTTCGCTTTTAATACAGGATCGATAAAAGTGCTTGAAAAGGCAGGTTTTCAATTGGAAGGCAAATTGAAAAGCAGTATATACAAAAATGGCGTCATATACGACTCCTATATTTATGGCTTGATCCAGCACTGAACAGGGCGGTTTGGCGGGAAAGCAAAACTTGAAAATGCGCCTGCGGTATTGTACGATAATTAAGTTGTTAGAAATCAATAGACTGAAAATAGGTGCTCTGATGAACAAAAAACTAATAGCGTTAATTTCTCTGGCGATCAGCCTGATTCCTGTAACGGCATTCGCGGCCCCGGCCCCGCTGAATATTTCGGCGAAAGCAGCAATTGTGATGGTGGCGTCCACT
This sequence comes from uncultured Veillonellaceae bacterium, assembly GCA_964386615.1. Lineage (GTDB taxonomy): Bacteria > Bacillota > Negativicutes > UBA1444 > UBA1444 > UBA1444. The sequence goes on along the minus strand of CAYLSL010000025.1, from coordinate 3,328 downwards.
GGCGAGATTTTATTTGAGAAAAATGCGTCAGAACAGCGTTATCCAGCCAGCACGACCAAGATGATGACAATCATCACGGCATTGGAAGACGGCAAGTTGGACGATATGGTGAGCACCAGCTTCAATGCGGCAAATACCGAAGGGTCTTCGATGTATTTGCTGGCGGCGGAACGGTTGAAACTTAAGGATATGTTATACGGGGTGGCGTTGGTTTCCGGCAATGATGCAGCAGTGGCCATCGCCGAACATATCGCGGGCTCGGCCGCTAATTTTGCAAGATTGATGACGGAAAAGGCCCACCGCATTGGCGCGACCCGGACCAATTTCACCAATCCATCGGGGCTGCCCGATCCCCGGCACTATTCCACGGCTTACGATTTGGCGCGAATCGCTGCCTATGGTTACAAAAACCCTAAATTTGCTGAAATTGTCGGGACTGTGCACACGGATATTGTGCGCAATAATATCCGCGAAACTTACTATAACGAGAACAAATTGCTGAACCTTTATCGTGGCGCTAACGGCGTAAAAACGGGTTATACCGATGCCGCCGGCCGTTGTCTGGTATCTTCTGCCAAACGCGGCAATACCCAAGTGATTGCAGTTGTGCTCGATGCCGACTTCATGTGGGAAGATTCGATGACGTTGTTGGACTACGGGTTTAATCAACTGCGCGAGAACACGGTTGTGCAGGCGGGCGAAGTAGTGGATACGGTTCAGGTAACCTATGGCAAGTCCGGCGCGGCTCCGGTCGCAACTCGCGGTAGCATCGTGGTTCCCGTTAGCAAAAACAGCGAGGCGGCGCTGCAGGTAGTAGTTGATGTCGCCAGGACTGTTGCCGCCCCGGTGGTTGCCGGTCAGACTGTTGGTGTGGTGAAAGTGGTGTACCGAGGACAGGAGGTGGCTTCAACCGAGCTGATCGTAACTGAGTCGATTCAGCGGAAGTCGTTGCTTGCCAGGATCAGGGAATATTTTGCTCACTTCTTCATCGGCGGGTGGGCATCGGCATAAGACATTAGGAAGAAAGGCTTCCGGCCATTCGTGGCCGGAAGCCTTTTTGTTGTGGCGTGCGATGGTGCGGGTGCTCCATACTATACGAAAGTATACTCTTTATCGTGGCAGCGGTTTTTTGCTATAAATTTCACAAGCAAAGTGCTAAAATGAGTGCATTGGTTAATGCCATGGCAGCATCTGGAATTTGGTAATTGTTATGGAGGGGTATCATGAAAAAGTCGGTATTATTTTCACTGTTGGCTATTCTCTTGTGTTCACTGCTGGTTGCCGGTTGCAGTGACGAGCCCACGGCCGAGCAAAAGCAAAAAGATATGGATAAAGTGTTTACCGTACTGGGCGAACAACTTACGCGGTTTACCAAACTGTCGCCGCAATTGGAAAAAGCCAGCGATGATTTGAAAAACAAAAAGATTAATGCTGAGCAAGCCAGAAAAAACTTCACGGCAATCGGCGATACCTATGGCGATGTTGCAGCCAATATCAAGAAGATATCGGTGCCGCAATGGCTTTCATCTGACGATAAAGCCAAGCTTGAAGACTTGAAAAAGCAGTATGTGGAAGCTTGTGATGCAATGAAGGCATTTGTGCCGATTTACAGCAAAATTATGGTTGATGACAAAGGAACCAAGGAAGATGTGGAAAAACTGAAAGAGTACAATGCAATAAAAAATGACCGGACGAAAAAAGGCGCCGCACTATTTGCTCATTTTGAGAAGGGGACCTGGAAATAGACCTGTTACGACGGGCGTTGGTCCAGATTGTTGGTGCGATTGATCTTTAAGTGTTGCAATATAAAAACAGGGAGGTACAAACTAGATGAAATGGACAAAAAAATTGACCGTCGGATTATTGGTGTGCGTCATGATGCTTTCGCTCCAAGGCGCGGTATCGGCAGGAAAACAGGACTTTACCCTGATCAACAATTCTCCGTTCAAAATTGTCGGGTTCTGGGTAGCGCCGGCGGATAGCGATAATTGGGAAGAGAATATTTTGGAAGGGATGTCTGTTGCCAGCAACGATAGCATCGACATCACGTTTGACAATGCAAACAATGTAACATGGTGGAACTTCCGGATTAAAGACAGCAGCGGGAAAATTTGGAACTGGGAAAAGAACAAGTACAACCTGACGCAGATTTCGGAACTGACTTATTACTATAACGGTTCGCGCGGCAGCATCAAATACAAATAAGGCAACGAAAACAAGGCTCTCCGGATTAGCTCCGCAGAGCCTTGTTTTTTGGCGGGCGCTTTAAAAATATCAGCACTGACTGTGATAAATGTTTCATTGGATTTTCAAAAGAATAGCAGGAAAAATGGCTCATTGCTAGAAAAAATTTGTATAGCATTTGTAGCGGGGGGCAAAGGATTTGTTTGAACCCAAAAAAGTGATGATCATTGATGATTCAAAGCTTATACGAATGACTGTAAGAAAGATTTTGGAAAGCCAGGGAATTGAAGTTGTTGAACTGGAGGTTGCGGAGCCGCTGCTGGCAGAACCATGGCGGGCCGAAGACGTCGACCTGCTGATTCTGGACATCAATCTTCCTGGAATTGATGGGCTTAGTGCGTTGCAACAAATGCAATGCAATGACGTGCTGAAATGTTTGCCGGTGATGATTCTGTCGACCTATTCCGATCGCCCCACTGTCTGTAAAGCAATCGAATACGGTGCGGTCGAATTCATGACCAAACCGGTGATCAGCGAAAATTTGATCAACCGGGTGGAGGGCCTGATCGGGCCATTGCATGATGGGGTGAGTGATTGCATTCATAATGAGATGAGCCGGGCCAAACGCGGCGGCACATACCTCTCCATCATCAGCATTTCGATGGGAAAATCTCTTTCCATTTGTGCTTTGCGTGAGATACAGAAGCAACTCAAAGGGATGCTTCGTTGCATCGACTCGGTGCTGATTTCTCAAGACCGTGCGTTGATTGTCGTTTTGCCGCTCACCGGACAGGCGGGATGCATGGTGGTGAACCGGAAAATCAGCCTCGCGCTGGAATGAAAGAAGGATCTGGTTACTGACTTCAGTTTATCCCATGTGCAGTTTCCCGAACACGGCGATACCGCTGACTGTTTGCTGGAAGTGTTGAAGGCAAAAGCCAGCACCTCCATCAATGATGTATGCTAGAAATATGACTTAAATTAAAAAGGCTTCCAACCTTTATGGTCGGAAGCCTTTTTGCTGTATTCAGTTCTTTTCGAGGGTGACGAGAAACCAACCGCGAATCGTATAGTTGTAGTCGCTCGCAGAGCCAGATCCGGCGCCGGCCGAAGTGGCGGCGACGTTGACGACTTTCCAGCCCTG
>CAYLSL010000024.1:0-24402 GCA_964386615.1 uncultured Veillonellaceae bacterium | reverse complement strand
AATGGTAATCGTCTAGGGCAATCATAAGTTAATTATATTTGTTGATGAAGCGGCTATTTATGCCGCTTTGTTTTTTTGTTTGTCGCGTAAGGGGCTTCATAGGCAGGATAAATGGCTGGCAAGCGCGAAACGTGAGATAGACTATTAAGGAAAGTAGCTGAAATTTTGATTCAAATAGCTGAAGTGTGTATTAATGTTCAAACCAGTCGACTGCGCCATCCATTTTCTTACCTCGTGCCGGCGGCGTATGACTTTATCGCACCAGGCTGGCGCGTTGTTGTGCCATTTGGCTCATCAGACGCCGAAGGTTTTGTTGTGTCGATTCGTCAGGCAAGCTCTACTGACGATTTACAATCCTTGAAATCGATCCGGGAAGTTCCTGATGATGAAGCTTGGTTTGACGCCGAAATGCTCTCAACGGCCCAATGGTTGAGCGACTATTATGTTTGCGCGCTGGGAGAAGCCTTGCGCCTTTTTATTCCCGGAAAAACCGGCATAAAAAAATCCAAGTCATATCAGATTGCCCCGAATGTAGCGGCGCCGATGCCAGTGAATGAAATCTATGAATATATCCGTTGCCGGGGCAACGTTGGTTTTCAGCGGTTACGCGCCGAACTGGGGCCAACGACTCTTGCTGATCTGGATAAACTGGTACGAGCCGGTCAGGTTATTGTCTGTCGAGAGACCAATCAACGGACGAGTGCGAAGTGGTCGAAGATATTGCGACTGAATGTGTCGCAGTCGGAACTTGCTGAACTGCTGGCAAAATGGCGTGGCAAGCCGGCACAAAAGCGACTGTTGGAAAAACTGGCCGAGTACGACGGTTTGCCGATTTCGCGACAAACGGGCGGTGTGTTAATGGACGCAACTGCCAAAGCGCTGTTGCAGGCAGGTCTTATCCGGGAAGAAAAGACGCGTCAGCAGCGGGATAGCTTCTGCCATGTCATCGGCGAAGGAAAAACCGTTCAGGCAACGCCGGCGCAACAAGCGGCTTTGGCTGAGATCATACCGGCTATTCAGGCGAAAACGGCAGAAACCTTTTTATTGTACGGCGTGACTGGCAGCGGTAAAACGGAAGTATATCTGCAAGCTGCTGCTGCGGCTCTTGCCGAAGGCCGGCAAGTGTTGGTGATGATTCCGGAAATCGCCCAGACAAGTCAGGTGTTGCGCCGTTTCAAGGCGCGTTTCGGTGCAAGTGTGGCAGTGGTGCACAGTCGCTTGTCGGTGGCTGAGCGTCGCGATGTCTGGGACTTGTTTCGCAGCCAGGAAATCGGCATTGTGATCGGTACCCGGTCGGCGCTGTTTTTGCCAGCTGCTGGCCTGGGGTTAATTATTATCGATGAGGAACATGAATTTACCTATAAACAGGAGGAGTCGCCCCGCTATCATGTGCGGCAGACTGCACTGCAACGGGCAAAACAACTCGGCGCCACGGTAATTTTGGGCAGCGCGACACCGGCGCTGGAATCTTATCATTTGGCGAAGTCTGGCCAGTTCCGGCTGCTGACCCTGGCCGAGCGGGTTGATGGTGCAGCCTTGCCATCGGTTGAAGTTGTCGACATGCGGGAGCAATTGAAACAGGGGCGCAAAAGCGTAGTGTCGAAGCCGCTCGAGAGTCTACTGCAGGAGACCGTAGCCAAAGGCGAGCAGTCTATCCTGCTGCTAAATCGCCGCGGACATTCGACCTTCGTGATGTGTCGCGAATGCGGCTTTGTCATGCGCTGCAACCACTGCAGCGTTCCCCTGGTCTTTCATATGCAGGGCGGCAAGTTGTGCTGCCACTATTGCGATTCGTTTCATGCCGTACCAACAGCCTGTCCATCTTGCAAAGGAAAATATATCCGCTATTTTGGCGCCGGTACGCAGCGGCTGGAAGAAGAATTGACCGCCAGCATGCCGGGAGTTCGTCTGTCGCGAATGGACCATGACACGACAGGCGGCAAAATGAGTCACGATAAATTATTGGATGGATTTCGAAAAGCCAAGACGGATATTTTGTTGGGTACGCAAATGGTAGCGAAAGGTCACGACATTGAAAATGTTACGGCAGTCGGGATATTGGCAGCGGACTCTTCGCTGAATCTGCCGGATTTTCGCTCGGCGGAACGTACGTTTGCCCTGGTCATGCAGGCAGCCGGACGCTCTGGTCGCGGCAGCAAGGCAGGCAAAGTAGTCGTTCAGACTTATCATCCCGATCATTACGCAATGGTCGCCGGGGCAGCCCAGGATTATGACTCTTTCTATCAGCAGGAAATCGCGTTTCGCCAGGAGCTGAACTATCCGCCGTTTGCTGAATTTATCAAGCTCACTGTTACAGGGACCGATGAGGCGCGTACCATGAAGTCGGCGGAAAAAGTTGCCGCCATTTTGCAGCAATCGCTGGAACGATTGGTTCCCGCGGTGGATATTCTGGGGCCATATGTGGCGCCGGTGGCAAAAGTCGGCGATGTGTTCCGGGTGCATTTGTTGCTTAGGGGCGCCGATCTGGCGGCAGCCAAACAGGTTTTGGTCGAGGTGGGAATTGCCGGGGCGGCAAACACAACGATTGATGTGGACCCCCTTGGCATGATGTAGGGCTTCCGGTTCATGGTGTTTTTTGAGTGCGTGTGTTAAAATTTTATTTATATAGTAGTGAATTTAAGTTTTTCTTAGCAGGAGGCGTTCATGGCAGTCCTAGAGATTCGTAAAGCCGGAGATCCGGTATTAAAAGCAAAGGCGAAACCGGTCGCCAAGGTTACCAAGTCGATTCGTCAATTACTTGACAATATGGTACAAACGATGCGCGATGCCGATGGTGTTGGCTTGGCCGCACCGCAGGTCGGGGTGTCTTCGTGCGTGATTGTTGTGGATATCGGGGATGGATTGATCGAGTTAATCAATCCGGAATTGGTGGATTCATCAGGTTGCGAGCTTTCTACAGAGGGCTGCCTGAGCATTCCCGGCTATTATGGTGAAGTGGAGCGATATGCCGAGATTACGGTACAAGGGCTGGACCGCCAGGGAAACTTGGTGAAGGTTTCTGGCAACGGATTGTTGGCGCGGGCTTTACAGCATGAGATGGACCATCTGGAAGGCGTTTTGTTCATTGAGCGGGCGCAATCGCTGCACAAGGAGCAAAAGGAATGACGCAGCGCCGGGTTGTATTCATGGGTACGCCCGATTTTGCCGTACCCTGTCTTAAGGCAATTGTTGATGCCGGATATGAAGTCTGCGGTGTAGTCAGCCAACCGGACCGACCCAAAGGACGCGGCAAAAAACTTGCTCCGTCACCGGTCAAAGCAGCTGCGTTGGCGATGGGACTTGAAGTGGTGACGGTCGAGCGGGTGAAAGATCCCGCCTTTTTGGTGCAACTACAGGCGTGGAATCCAGATGTTGCCGTTGTGGTTGCCTTTGGCCAGATTTTACCGGAAGCGGTGCTCAAGGCGCCAAGGTTTGGCTGTATCAATGTGCATGCATCGCTGCTGCCGGCCTATCGAGGGGCAGCGCCGATTCATCGTGTTTTGCTCAACGGCGAGTCACGGAGCGGCGTTACAACCATGCAGATGGATAAAGGAATGGATACCGGAGATATTTTGTTAATGGAAGCGGTCGATATTTCCGCCGATATGACGGTGGGAGAATTGCATGATCTGCTTAGCGGCAAAGGGGCCGCGCTGCTTGTTGAAACACTGGCGCAAATTTTTGCCGGTACGATCAGGCCGATTCCGCAAGATTCCAGTAAAGCAACCTATGCCGCCATGCTGGACCGGGGGATTGAACGGATTGACTGGAAACGTTCGGCCGCAGATTTGCATAATCAGGTTCGCGGCCTGAATCCCTGGCCGGGAGCCTATTATATTTGTGACAATATCACGATGAAACTCTGGCGAAGCCGGGTCAAGCCAGCCGAAGGACCTCAGGTTCCCGGCCGGATTCATTCGGTGAGTGCAACAGGGATTGTCGTGGAAACCGGCAAGGATTTGCTGGAGCTACTGGAAGTGCAGCCGGAATGCAAACGACGGATGGGGGCAAAAGAGTGCGCCTGTGGTTATTGCATGACTCCCGGTACAATATTGGAATAGGAGCGCTCTATGCATCTGGAAATACCGGCCCGCCCGAAAAAAAGACTGTTTCTGGCCCTGATCCTGGCAAGTTTATTATTAGCCGTCGGTTCTACACTGGGCCTATGGCTGGTCAGCATACCCGGCTTGGCAGATATCAGCCAGTATTTGCCGATGATTTTGGGGGTGGCGATTGGCACAGTGGCCTTGATTGCCATTGGCGGAATCGCCGGGATTGTATTTGCGATTCTGGGCTTTCACACACCGCGGTTTTTTCTGGGTCAGGCCTGGTCAGTCATCAACTTGTTGTTCCCAATGGCCATTCGGATGGGAAAGCTGTTTGACATAGAAAAGGAAACGGTGGAGCGGTCCTTCATTGAAGTCAGCAATCATCTGGTGCGGCAAAAAATGATCCGTGTCAAACCGGAGCGGCTGCTCATCCTGACGCCGCACTGCATTCAAAAAGATACCTGCCCGCACAAGATCACCCGCGATGTAAAAAACTGCAAGCGCTGCGGACAATGTCAGGTGGATGACCTGCTGAAACTGACGGAAAAGTACGGCGTGAATCTGGCCGTAGTCACCGGCGGGACACTAGCGCGCAATGTATTGAAGACCCTGCGACCGCAGGCGGTTTTGGCCATTGCCTGCGAACGCGACCTGACCAGCGGGATCCAGGATGTATTTCCGCTACCGGTCATCGGCATTTTGAATCAACGTCCCTTCGGACCTTGCTGCAATACAAAAGTCGATATTGAACGCGTCGAAAAACTGTTGCAGGACATGGTGGAAAAACAGGGAGAAGTGGCTTCATGAGCGGAAAAAATATCATCAGCGCCCGAATGCTGGCATTTCAAGTGCTGCAGGACGTTTTTGGCGAGGGCGCTTATGCGAATATCGCCCTGTCAAAACGATTGAATGAAGCAAATCTGTCGCCGCTCGACCGGCGTTTTGCCACGGAACTGGTGTATGGAACCATCAAGGCCAGCGGCACGCTGGATTGGATGTTGGGGCATTATCTCAAGCGTCCGCTTGCGCAGACCGACCCAATGGTGGTAAATATAATGCGTCTCGGCATGTATCAATTGCAGTATTTGGATAAGATTCCCGCGTCGGCGGCCGTCAATGAAGCAGTAAATCTGGCGAAAAAATTCGCTCATCCCGGTGCCAGCGGCTTTGTCAACGCAGTGCTGCGATCAGTGATTCGTGAACCGGACCGGATCCGTTACCCTAATCTCACAAAAGATCCCGTACGAAACATTGCCTTGCGTGAATGCCATCCGGAGTGGTTGGTCAAGCGCTGGCTGAAGCAGATCGGGCCGGAAGAAACGCTGGAGTTATGCCGTTTCAACAATACGCAGCCGCCGTTGTCTTTGCGGACCAATACCTTGAAATGTTCACGCGCCGAACTGATGCAAAAATTGCTGGACAGCGGTACGGAAGCTGAGAATTCGGCACTGGCGCCAGAAGGCATCGTGTGCCGCCGTTTGGGCGATGACCCGTTGCAGTATATTAAACAAGGCTTATGTCAGGCGCAGGATGAAAGTTCGATGCTGGTGGCTCACATTGTCGATCCCAAGCCATGTGAACTGGTGATTGACGCCTGCGCAGCGCCGGGAGGCAAGAGCACCCACCTGGCAACCCTGATGCAAGATAAGGGGCGGGTTTTATCCGTCGACATTCATGCGCATAAAATTCAGCTGATCGAAGACAATCAGCGCCGGTTGGGTTTATCGATCATTGAGGCCCGGCAGCTTGACGCCACTGAGTTGCATAAGACAATGGCGGGAAAAGCAGACCGGGTGCTGGTCGATGCCCCCTGTTCGGGCCTGGGGGTACTGCGCAGGCGTCCCGATGCGCGCTGGCGCAAGGAGGATTCGTTGCAAAGCCTGCCGGGACTGCAACAAGCGATCCTGACCAGTGCTGCCCAGTGCGTTAAACCGGGCGGTGTCCTGGTCTATAGCACCTGCACCTTGGAACAGGCCGAAAATGAAGATATTGTCAACGGGTTTCTTGGGCAGAATCCGGATTTTTATCTGGATGAAACCGGCCGGTTTCTACCGGTAGCCCGCGATGAAAAAATGATCACGCTGTGGCCTCAACGCGAAGGAACCGATGGGTTCTTCATCGCCAGAATGATGCGCCGGGCGGAAAGCGAGAAAAAATGACCGAGAATATCTATGGTTTGTTTGCTGCAGAAATCGCTGAAAAATTTGTTCAGACTGGCATCGAGAAATTTCGCGCCAGCCAGGTTGCTGACTGGATGTACAAAAAATCGGTCACTGATTTCAATCAGATGACCAATTTGTCCGGCCCGCTGCGTACTAAACTGCGGGGAAATTTCTATATTGAATACCCGGAAGAACAGGCTGTGAAGCAGTCGGCGGATGGCAAAACGGTCAAATCCTTGCTGCGGTTTGATGACGGGGCAGCGGTGGAAACCGTTCTGATGCGTCAACCCTATGGCAATAGCGTTTGTGTTTCCAGCCAGGTGGGCTGTGCGATGGGCTGCAAGTTTTGTGCATCGACGTTGTCCGGACTGGAAAGAAATTTAACCGGTGGGGAAATGCTGGCGCAGGTGCAGCACGGGCAAAAGAAACTGCCGGACCGGCAACGCGTTTCCTCTGTCGTTATTATGGGCGGCGGCGAACCGTTAGCGAACCTGGATGAAGTATTGCGGTTCATGCGGCTGTGCCATGAGCCGGGCATTCTGGATATGGGATACCGTTCGTTCACTGTTTCAACCTGCGGACTGGTGCCAGGCATCCGGCGTCTACAGGAGCAGGGGTTGCCTGTGACTCTTTCCATATCGCTGCATGCACCCAATGATGAGATTCGCTCCCGTTTGATGCCGATCAACCGCAAATATTCGATGCCGGAGCTGATGGCGGCTGCTTATGAATATGCCCTGGTGACCAAACGACGGGTCACTTATGAATATGCCATGATCAATGGCGTCAATGACAGTCCCGAGCATGCCCGTGAACTGGCCAACCTGTTGCGCGGCAAGCTGGCCGCTGTAAATCTGATCCCACTGAATGCCGTCTCGGAGAGCGGCCTCGAGCGATCGACTCCGGAACGGATTGAACGGTTTGAAGAAATGCTGAAAGTGCGCCGGATCACTGTTACCGTCCGGCGAGAAATGGGCGCGGACATCGATGCGGCTTGCGGACAGTTGCGCAATAGCAATCAAAAAGGAGGAGTCTGATGGACCCGAACGGTTTGCTTGACGACCGTTACCGTTTGTTGGAGCGTATCGGCGGCGGCGGGATGGCGGAAGTCTATCTGGCTGAAGATGTTCTGTTGACTCGCCAGGTTGCTGTAAAAGTGCTGCGATCCCAGTTTACCAGCGATGAGGAATTTGTCGCCCGCTTCCGTCAGGAGGCCAGGGCGGCTGCCCGGTTGTCCCACCCGAATATTGTCAGTATTTATGATGTCGGCTGTGAAGCCGATACCCACTATATTGTAATGGAGTATGTTCCGGGTGAAACGCTGAAGGAATGCATCAAGCGCGAAGGCCGGCTGCAATCCTGCGTGGCGGTCGAATATGCGTTGCAGATTGCTGCCGCATTGAAACATGCCCATGACAACCAGATCGTGCACTGTGACATCAAACCGCACAACATATTGATCCATCGCGACGGAACTGCCAAAGTGACAGATTTCGGCATAGCCCGGGCTGTATCCTCGCAAACAACGACCCAGGTTGCCGGTGTGCTCGGTTCGGTGCATTATCTTTCACCGGAGCAGGCCCGGGGCTATGGCGTGGATTCCAAATCTGACATCTATTCACTGGGCGTTGTCCTTTACGAAATGTTGGCCGGAGTGCCGCCGTTCGAGGGGAATTCACCGATTGCGATTGCAATGAAGCATATTCAGGAAAAACCGCGGTCGCTGAAAGAATTACGGCCTGATATTTCGCCGCAGTTAGTGGCTCTGGTTGCCAAAGCCATGGCTAAAAAGCCGGAAGAACGGCAGGAAAATGCCCGTGCCTTCCTGTTGGAAGCAGAACAGGTGGCGAAGCAGATCCAGGGAATGGACCCAGCCATCATTCCACCGCCGTTACCGGCATCAACCCTGGAAAAAGCACCATTGACCGGAGCGCGCAAAGTTCTGGCCCGGCTTAAAACCATGCCGCGCTGGACGTGGGGTTTGGTCGCGTTATTGTTGATCAGCTTTTTGCTCGGTCAGGTCATCGCCGATGGCGGCCTGGGCGGCGGCAAAGAAGTCATGGTGCAGGACGTAATGGGGAAACCGGCGGAAACTGCCCGGTCGCTGCTGCAGAATGATCAGTTGAAAGTGCAGATCACCGAAGCATTTGATGAACGGGTTGCAGCTGGATACGTCATATCACAGCAACCGCGGGGCGGACAGGTTGTCAAGGAAAATCGTGTGGTTCAGATTATCGTGAGCAAGGGACCGGATATTGCCCTGATTCCCGATTTGAAAGGATTGCCCAGGCGGGAAGCGGAAGCACGGATACGCAGCGCTGGTTTAAAAGTTGGCCTGATTAGCGAAGAATTTTCTGCTGACGTAAAACCGGATGCTGTGGTCAGTCAGAATCCACGGCCACCGGGACAAGTCGCCAAAGGCGTCTTGGTCGATATCGTACTGAGCAAGGGTAAAAGTCCGCAACAGATCAAAATGCCCGATTTTCAGGGGGAACCGCTGCAAAGCGTTTTGGCCCGGATTGAAGCATTAAAGCTGAAGGTGGGAACAATCCGCGAAACCAGCAATGCCCGCTATTCGCCCGGCACAATCAGTGGACAGGCGCCGGCCGCCGGCAGCAGTGTATATGAAGGGACAACCGTTGATCTGGAACTGGTGAAGAGCGATGCTGGCATTGCCAAACGGGCCCGGATTCAGTTCGTCGTTCCGGAAGGACCGATTCGTCAGACCTGCAAAATTTTGGTGCAGGATGCCAGCGGCATCCGAACTGCCTATGAAGGCGCTCATAAACCGGGCGAACGGATAGAGAAGGTCGTGGAAGGAACTGGTGAGATGACCATCAGAATCCTGGCCAATAATAAACTGATTCAAGAGCAGACGTTTTAACCGATGGAGAAGCATGGACTGACCGGCGTAGTAATTCGGGCGACCAGTGGATTTTACTACGTCAAAAGCGGCACTCACATCATTGCCTGCAAATTGCGCGGACGGATGAAACAAAACCGTTATTCCGTGTGTGTGGGCGACCGTGTCGTTTATACCGCGACTGGCGATGCGGTAGGCGCAATCGAGCAGATATTGCCGCGCGATTCCTTTTTAAAGCGGCCTGAAGTCGCCAATGTCAACCAGGCGATCCTCACCTTTGCCGCCAGTCATCCCCGGGTTGACTTCGGTTTGCTGGACCGGTTTCTGGTATTGGCCGAACTTTCGGAAATACCTGCAGTCATTTGTATTAACAAAATCGACATGGCAGACCCGGAAGAACTGAAACCCGATCTGGCGATTTACGAACGGATGGGTTACCCGGTACTGTTGGTTTCAGCCAAAACCGGCGTGGGAATTGCGCAGCTGCAAAAAATCCTTTATGACAAGGTGAGTGTATTTGCCGGACCGTCCGGTGTAGGCAAATCATCATTGCTTAATGCGATTGAGCCGGGCCTCAGTTTGACGACTGGAGAGCTGAGCCAAAAAATCGGCCGCGGCAAGCATACCACCCGTGTCGCAGAATTGCTGGTGTTGTCCGGCGGCGGATTCGTCGTGGACACGCCGGGATTCAGTTTTACTGAATTCATTGAGATGAACCCGGAAGATTTGCGTTTTCAGTATCGCGAGTTTCGCGACATATTGGCCGGTTGTCATTTTTCTTCCTGCATCCATCAGAAGGAACCGCAGTGTGCAGTGAAAAATGCCGTTACTGCCGGTACTATTGCCGCATCACGTTATGAATCCTACTGTGAATTGCTGCAGGAAATACAACAGACCAAGAGGAGGTTCTAAGATTGGCTTTATTGGCGCCGTCTCTGTTGTCAGCGGATTTTGTCCGCCTGGCCGAAGAAATAGCGAGAGTGGAAGCAGCTGGTGCGGACTGGCTGCATCTGGATATCATGGACGGGCATTTTGTGCCGAATCTGACATTTGGGCCGCCGGTTGTGGCGGCGATCCGAAAAATCACCAAACTGCCGCTCGATGTGCATCTGATGGTAACCAATCCGGCTGATTTGGTTGAGCAGTTTGCCGCCGCCGGTGCGGACTGGCTGACTGTGCATGTGGAAACCGAACCGCATCTGCATCGATTGGTCAACCGAATCCGTGAATTGGGTGTCAAACCGGCAGTTACGCTTAACCCGGCGACTCCGGTTGCACAGCTGGATGAAATCCTCAGCGAAGTCGACATGGTGTTGGTGATGAGCGTCAATCCCGGTTTTGGCGGACAAAAATTCATTCCCGCATCATTGGCGAAAATAAGCCGTTTAAAAGAGAAGCTAAGCCAAATCGGCCGGCCCGTTCTGATTGAAGTGGATGGCGGCGTGAACGAAACAACGGCGCCGCAATTGGTGCAGGCCGGTGTGGATGTGCTTGTGGCTGGTTCTGCCGTGTTCGGCAGTAGAGATCTGAAAGCGACGATTTCCACGCTGAAACAGGCCCGTTAAACAGCTTGCATTTTTTGGCATAGAATGCTATCCTATTGATGTACATTGAATTGAATAGTGGCCTTTGGGGCATGGTGAGAAAGAGTGATCTTTCGATTCCTGACCGGCGGTATAGCCCGCGAACCGAGAGGTTGATCCGGTGTAAATTCCGGAGCCGACAGTATAGTCTGGATGGGAAAAGGCAAAATTATGGCCTGTAATGGGTCTATGTTTACGTTTCCCAAAGAGAGTATCTTTGGGATTTTTGTTTTCAGGAGGGTTTTTCGTGGACCGCAAGACAGATGAACAATATATGCGGCAGGCTCTTGACCTGGCACGCAACGGTCGGGGCCGCACCAGCCCCAATCCGGTCGTTGGCGCTGTGATTGTAAAAGATGAAGTGATCGTCGGTCGCGGTTGGCATCAAAAAGCGGGTACTGCCCATGCCGAGATTCATGCACTGGCGGAAGCCGGCAGTGCAGCAAAAAATGCGACAATATATGTGACATTAGAACCCTGCTGTCACCAGGGGCGGACCGGTCCCTGCACCGAAGCGATATTAGCGGCTGGAATCGAGCGCGTCGTGGTGGCGATGGTCGACCCCAATCCACTGGTGGCCGGCTGTGGCATCAGCCGGTTGCGCGAACGGGGCCTAACCGTAGATACGGGGGTTCTGTCCGACGAAGCAGCCCAGCTGAATGCCCCGTTCATCAAATGGATCAGTTGCAGCATGCCCTTTGTCACGATGAAAAGCGGAATCAGCCTGGATGGGAAGATTGCCACGCAAACCGGCGAATCGCGCTGGATTACCGGGGCTGAATCGAGACTGGAAGTGCACCGGATGCGGAATATGTCCGATGCGATCATCACCGGTATCGGCACAGTACTGGCTGATGACCCGGAATTGACGACCCGCTTGCCGGAAGGCGGCAAATCACCGGTGCGGGTTGTATTGGACCGAATGGCCCGAACGCCTGTTGGGGCAAAAATCCTTAACATCCAGGCAGCGCCGACGATTATCGCTGTTTCTGCCGCTTCGCCGCAGGAGCGCCGGGACGCGCTGGCGGCTGCCGGGGCAGAGGTGTTGATTGTGCCGGAGACGGAGGGGAAACTGGATTTGGCCTTCCTGCTGCGCAGCCTGGGTCAGCGCTGTCTGACCAATGTGATGGTGGAAGCAGGCGGCAGCCTGAACAGTTCGTTTTTGTTCGGCAATTATGTGGATAAAGTAGTGCTGTTCATTGCACCCAAGATCATTGGCGGCAGCGGCGCACCCGGTCCCTATGGCGGAACCGGTTGCGGCGCCCTGTCTGAGGCGGTGGAACTGGAAGATATGATCGTTCGGCATCTGGGTGAAGATTTGATGGTCGAGGGATTTGTGAAACGGAGGGAAAGCCGGGATGTTTACAGGACTTGTCGAGGAATTGGGTAAAGTTCGTTCGTTGTCGCGCGGGACGCACTCGATCCGCCTGACCATTGCAGCGGAAAAAGTGCTGCGTGATGTAAAAATGGGCGACAGTATCGCCGTTGATGGCGCCTGTTTGACCGTGGTCGATTTTTCGGCCGGTTCATTCACGGTCGATGTGATGCCGGAAACGTTTGACCGGACCACGTTATCAATGCGAAAAAGTGGCGACACGGTAAATCTGGAGCGGACCTTGCGGGTAGGTGACCGTCTCGGCGGTCACATCGTCAGCGGTCATGTCGATGCGGTAGCCGATTTGGTTTCGGTCACGCCGCGTGACAATGCAAATATCCTGCGGGTGCAGGTGCCGCGCAAGCTGGCGCCGTTCCTGATTCCACAAGGGTCGGTCGCAGTGGACGGAGTTAGCCTGACGATTGTGGACTGCGGAGATGACTGGTTTGAAGTGTCGTTGATTCCGCATACCTGGGACGTAACCATCCTGTCCGGCAAGCGAGCCGGCGACAAAGTCAACATAGAAACCGATGTTTTGGGAAAATATATTTATCGAATGGCGCAGACAAAATCAGTGGGAGATCCAGAGAAAAAACCGATCGGGATTGATTTTTTGGCGCAACATGGGTTTCTGGGATAGAAAGGGGAGATAAACAATGGAACAAAAGTTCAGTACGATTGAAGAAGCAGTAGCAGACATCAAGGCCGGAAAAATGGTGATCGTTGTCGATGATGAAGACCGTGAAAACGAAGGCGATCTGGTAATTGCTGCTTCCAAGGCAACTCCGGAGATGATCAACTTTATGGCGAAGCACGCCCGCGGCCTGATCTGCGTGCCAATGAAAGGCGAGCGGTTGGACGCTCTGGGAATCGGTCCGATGGTCTGCGATAACACGGATTCGCATTGTACCGCATTTACCGTATCTGTGGACGCCTATGAAGTTTCCACCGGCATTTCGGCTCATGAACGGGCGTTGACGGTACAAACGCTGATTGATCCGGCAAAAGGCGCTGCAGATATTCGCCGTCCCGGACACATGTTTCCGCTGCGCTATCGGGAGGGCGGCGTTCTCCGTCGCACCGGCCATACGGAAGCATCAATCGATCTGGCAATACTGGCCGGACTTTATCCGGCGGCGGTTATTTGTGAGATCATGAATGAAGACGGAACGATGGCCCGTGTGCCCCAGTTGATGGAGTTTGCCGCAAAATACAAACTCAAGCTGATCACCGTGGCTGAGCTAATTAAATACCGCAAGCACCATGAACGGTTTGTCGAACGGGTTTCCGAAGCGACTTTGCCGACAAAATATGGTGATTTTCGGGTCATCGCCTACGAAAGCGTGATCGACAACATGTGTCACCTGGCCCTGGTCAAAGGGGATGTCGCCAACAAGCCCAATGTGCTGGTGCGGGTGCATTCCGAATGCCTGACCGGCGATGTATTGGGTTCGCTGCGCTGCGATTGCGGCGACCAGCTCGGCGTCGCGATGAAACGGATTGAACAGGAAGGCGAAGGCGTCCTGCTATATATGCGTCAGGAAGGGCGCGGCATCGGCCTGGCCAACAAGATCAGGGCCTATGCATTGCAGGATCAGGGCAAGGACACGGTCGAAGCCAACCTATTGCTGGGGTTTGCCCCCGATTTGCGAGATTATGGCATTGGCGCGCAAATATTATCCGACCTTGGCCTGACCAGTATCCGTCTGTTGACCAATAACCCGGAAAAACGGGCCGGCCTTGAAGGTTATGGACTGACGATTACGGAACGGGTTCCAGTCGAAATCAAAGCCAACACACATAACAAAAGGTATCTGGCTGTTAAAAAATCAAAAATGGGTCATATTTTGAAAGCAGAAGAGGGGGATTTGAAATGAAAGTATTGGAAGGAAAACTGACGGCAGAAGGGCTGCGTATCGGGATTGTGGCAGCCCGGTTCAACGAATTCATCACCAATAAATTGCTTGGCGGCGCGGTTGATGCCCTAGTGCGTCATGGCGCCACAGAAGCTGATATTACGCTGGCTTGGGTGCCAGGAGCATTTGAGATTCCATTGGCAGCGCAAAAAATGGCTGGCAGTGGTAAATTTGACGCGGTGATTTGTCTGGGCGCAGTCATTCGTGGCAGCACACCGCATTTTGACTATGTAGCCGGCGAAGTGACCAAAGGCGTGGCGCAGGTTACGTTGCAAACCGGCGTACCGACTATCTTCGGCGTTCTGACCACGGAAAATATCGAACAGGCAATCGAACGGGCCGGCACCAAGGCGGGCAATAAAGGTTTTGATGCGGCAATGACCGCAATTGAAATGGCCAATCTGTTGAAAGTGTGGGAGCCGAAGAATGTCTGATCAGATCGTGCGAGCGCTGGCCCCTGGCATACGTGTGGTGGCGGCGATCACGACCGGGTTGACCGAAGAAGCCAGAAAAAGGCATGACTGCAGCGCGGTTTCGACGGCTGCGCTTGGGCGGACCATGACGGCCGCTTTGCTGTTGTCAGAAACGATTAAAGGCGATGAATGCCTGACAATCCGTGTTTCCGGTGATGGTCCGCTGGGCGACGTGGTTGCCGACACACCGGTCCGTCATGGCGTACGCGGTTATGTCCGCAATCCAGCTGCCGACCTGCCGCCGGTGGCCAATGGAAAACTGGCGGTCGGCGCCGGGGTGGGCAAAGGAATGCTGCATGTGACCCGTTTCAGTCCGCAGCGGGAAATCTTTACCGGGACTGTGGCGCTGATTTCCGGCGAAATTGCTGAAGATGTCACCAAATATCTGCTGGAATCGGAGCAGACTCCCTCAACGGTCGGCTTGGGCGTTTTGGTCGATCCGGACGGAACTGTCAGCGGAGCTGCCGGGTTTCTGGTCCAGGCAATGCCGGATGTTACCGACGAAATGCTGACTTGTATCGAGCAGAATCTCAGTTTGGTTGCTTCGCCATCCCACCTGGCCCATGAAGGGCTGTCCGCGGTGGAAATCGCCCAGCTGCTGTTGGTCGGAGTGGCCGATGCTACGCTGTTTGAGCCGGAACCGATTGAATTCCAATGCACCTGTAACCGGGACAAGGTCGGTTCTATTCTTACCGGCTTGGGGGAAACAGAACTGACTTCGATGATTGAAGAAGGTTTTGCCGAGATTCACTGTAATTTTTGCAACGAAGCTTACCGGTTCGAACGTGGGGAACTGGAACGGCTGCAGGCGGCAAATCAGGCGCAGGCAGCCGAATAAAACCGGACATAAAGACAAAACGAGCTGGAATATTCCAGCTCGTTTTAATCATAAATAACGAAAATCAAAACAGCTTAAGGGCGGGAAATTTTACCGGAGCGCAGGCAGCGGGTGCAGACATTCACACGCGTGATTTCACCTTTAACCAAAGCGCGTACGCGTTGGATGTTGGGCTTCCAGGTCCGCTTGGTTTTCAGATGGGAATGGCTAACATTAAATCCACTGCGTTCCCCTTTGCCGCAGACTTCACACAGATTGGCCATCAATTACACCTCCTTCAATACTGAGGTAATCTCATTATCATCAAGTTGAACAGCAAAATTATTCTAACACAAGCGAAGCGCAAAAAGCAAGGCATTCGGCGTTATATGTAGAATATATATTGAAATCGAACAATCTGCCGTAAGGCGGAACGTGAAAGGGCAGAAGAGATTGCATGGCTATTGATCAGAAAGTAACGGTGCTGAAAGGCGTTGGCGCCGTTGTTGAACAGCATTTGTCCCGGTTGGCGATTAGCACGGTGGGGGATTTGCTGGAACATTTTCCCCGCCGTTATGAAGACCGCAGCCGGATGCGCAGGATCAGCGAACTGGTGGCCGGTGAGTTCGCGACTTTTTCCGCTGTTGTCCTGCGTAGTGAACTGCAACGCATGCGCGGCAAATCAATTGCCCGTGTCTGGGTTGGCGATGAAACAGGCAAAGCGGTTTTGGTCTGGTTTAATCAACCCTATCGGGCCAAGACCTGGAAGAGTGGAACGCCCTTGATCATTTACGGCAGGGCGGCGCGATTTCGGGAAGTACTGCAGATTGAAAGCCCGGAAGTGGATGCGGAAGCCAATCAAGATTCCTTGAACATGGCGCGGATCGTACCGATTTATCCTTTAACGCAGGGAATCGGTTCGCGGGTATTGCGTAAATTGATTGCCGAAGCAATCGACTACCCGGTCGCCCGGCGGGAATCGATGCCGCAATCGGTACTGCAGGCGTATCAGTTGATTCCGCGCCATACGGCGCTTAAAGAAATTCACTTTCCCACCGATTGGGCGGCAATGCAGCGGGCCAAACGAAGGATAGTGTTTGAAGAATTCTTTACGTTGCAATGCGCATTGGCCTACTTGCGGCAACACCGGGTTGATGAACGGCGCGGTTTTGTCCATACTGAAGATGGAAAACTGGTGAACGGCTTGCGCCAACAGTTGCCATTTGCCTTGACGAATGACCAGGAGCAGGCTTTTGAGGATATCCGCACGGATATGCAGCGACAAAGGCCGATGCACCGTTTGTTGCAGGGGGATGTTGGGTCCGGCAAAACGGCGGTAGCGCTGCTTGCTTTGGCCAAGACGGTGGAAAATGGCTTGCAGGGTATTATGATGGTTCCGACAGAGATATTGGCGGAACAGCACTTTCAGAGCTGCGCAGAGCTTTTGACCGGTCTGGGGATTCGCAGCGCACTGCTCACCGGCAGAGTCAAAGGCAAAGTGCGTAGTGAATTGTTGCAGCAGATCCAGGCCGGCAATGTCGATGTGGTGATCGGGACTCATGCGTTGATCCAGCCGGATGTGAACTTCTGCCGGGTCGGCCTGGTCGTAGTCGACGAACAGCACCGGTTTGGCGTGGCTCAACGGGCCAGTTTGCAAGAGAAGGGAACTGCGCCGCACACTTTGGTTATGTCAGCCACACCGATCCCCCGTACCATGGCGTTAACGTTGTATGGCGACCTGGATATTTCCACGATCCGGCATTTGCCGCCAGGACGCAAGCCGATTGTTACTGCGGTTCGTTCGGGTGAAGCAGCCAGAGAAAAGGTATATCAGTTTCTGGCGACCGAAGTTGCTGCCGGCCGTCAGGGTTATGTAGTCTGTCCGCTGGTCGAGGATTCGGAGAAGACCGAAGCCCAATCCGCCACTTCAATTTTTGTCGAATTGACGGAAACGATGTTGAAAGGAATCCCCTGCGGTCTGCTGCATGGACGGATGAGCGCCGATGAAAAGGAACAGGTCATGCGCAGTTTCGTTGCCGGGGAACTGGCGGTTTTGGTTTCGACGACCGTCATTGAAGTGGGGATCAATGTTCCCCGGGCTACGATGATGATCGTTGAGGATGCCGACCGTTTTGGCCTGGCCCAGTTGCATCAGCTGCGGGGGCGTGTCGGCCGTGGTTCTGATCGATCCTATTGCGTCCTGCTGCATGATGGCTCGGCAAATGCCGTGCCGGAAAGGCTGCAGGTATTGGCCCAGACCGGCGACGGTTTTGTTGTGGCCGAAAAAGACCTTCTGCTGCGCGGGCCGGGTCAATTTCTCGGCTATCGCCAGCACGGACTGCCGGAAATGAAAATGGCCAGCCTGGCCGACGACCTGGATATCCTGACTGCAGCCCGTGAAGCAGGGTTTCGCTTAATGCAGGATCCGCTGGAAGCCGCGAAGATGATGCCGCTTCTGCAAGAGCGGTTTGCGCGGTTTTTTGGCATAATGTTCGCCGGTTGAAGGGAAACCAAGGTTTGCGCAGAATTATTACAGGGAAATCAAAACAATCCTTACGATAATAAAGGAGGAAAACTAATGCCAATCGTACAAATCGACATGCTGGAAGGACGAACTGTTGACCAAAAACGCGCCCTGGTGAAAAAAGTTACCGAGGCCATTGTGGAAACTGCCAGTTGCCCGCCGGAAGCAGTGACCATTATCATTCGCGACATGCCGACTACGAATCTCGGTAAAGCCGGCAAACTGCGCTCGGACATGTAATGGTGAAAACTCTGGAGTTTGCTCTGGCGATGGAAGCGAGCATCGCCGAAAAAATGCGGGTGCTGCCGGTCGGTTGTTCGAATGTTGTGGCGGAATTGACGGACCAGTTGATCCAATCCCAACAGTCTTTTGCCAAGTTGATTGAACAGGCAAAAGACCGCGGCAATGAAGCGATGGAACTAACGGTGGATGCGGCCGGTTTGATTGGCAGTGATGTGGAATGGGCAGCGATCACGGCGAAATTTCAGCCAGGCGATACTCCGGTGCTTGCTGATGCAGCCGCTCTCTGGAGCATTCACGCCATGCTTGACAAAGCCAGCCAGTTCTATCTGCAGGCTTCAAAGCAGGTCGACCCGCCTCAGCTCCGGTTGCTTTTCAGTAATCTGGCTGAGATTAAATTGATGCTGCGACGCCGGGTTGGTGCAGTGGAAAGAATCCTGGCCAATCAGGCATGGAAAGAGATCGGGTTCCCGCCGGGCTTGCTGGGGAAGGAATAAAAGTGCTTGACAGGGGACCGTACGCGGTCCCCTGAGGGTTTTGGGAGGTAGCGCGCCATGGCCGAAGGTGCTGAATTGGAAATAAAGCTGGCGGTGACAGACAGCCGTCTGTTCGAAGTGATTTTGACCGACCCGCAGATATTGAAGCTGTCACTTGGGAATGCGCCACTGACGCGAAATTTTGAGGCGCTTTATTTTGACACACCCAGTTTTGCTTTGCAACGTCAGGGATTTGCCTATCGAATCAGGCGGGAGGGTCCCGAATGGATTGCCACGGTCAAATGTGACCGAAGCAGCGGCGGCGGCCTGACCATGCGGGAAGAGTGGAATGAAACGGTAAAAGGCCCTAATGCAGCGGAACTGGCTTTTGCTGGTACAAATGTCGGCGAACGGCTGGCAACGGCAATTGGTGACGAACATCTTCAATTGCTGTTTACCAGCAATTTTAGCCGGACTGTTCTAATGTTGCGCACAGAAGACGAGACTGTCATTGAACTGGCCCTGGACCGGGGAACGATCTGGGGCGGCATTGGCGGAACGCCGATTTGTGAACTGGAACTGGAACTGAAAGAGGGAAAGGTCAGCCAATTACTTGAGCTGGCCGGTTGGGCGGCAGCCCGTTGGCATTTGTTGCCGGAGAACAATAGCAAGTATGCGCGAGGGATTCAATTATTACAAGCCGGGCAAGCCAATCCATTGACAGAGGCGCCGGGTGAATCCGTCAAACCGGATTTGCCGCCGCTGCTTACAACATTGGCTGATCGTTGTATTGCGGAGCTTTTTGTCATGCAAAAAGCTGTACAGGAACAGGGCGGATCGCCGGAAAGTATACGTGCACTACGGATTCAATGTCGGCGGTTGCGATCATTACTGAAATTTTTTCAGCCGCGCCTGAACAAGGGCGACTGGCAATTGCACACGGACCGGTTGCGGCAGTGGGGGGCTTTGCTCGGCAGCATTCGGGACCTTGACGTGCTGAACAAAGCCTGGACCGGTTTTGCCGATTATTTTAGTTCTGTTTTTTCGGCATCACCGCATTGGCGACACATTCTGGTGGAGCGGCGCGATTTTCTGGCGGATGATTTGCTGCATCGATTGTCCCGCAGTGAATTGACCCAGATTGTCTTTGAGCTGCAGGCCTGGTTATATCGCGAACAAGAAACCGGCGACGAAGCCGCGCAAGCGCGCAGTGATGAGTTTATCCGCAAGAGTCTGCTGCAGTCAGGCAAGCAGTTGCGGGAAGCTCTGGATACCATTGATAGTAGCAGCGGCATGAAAAAATTGCACAAATTGCGGATCAGGATCAAGCGGGTCCGCTATTTTCAGGAAGCTTTGACAGCGATTCCCCAATATCAGGATGAAGAGTTTTTGGCTGCCTTGAAACGAACGCAAACCGCCATCGGTAAAATTCATGATGCATTTCAAATAAAAAGCCTGCTCGATCAAATCGATACAGGCAGTGTGGATGAAAAGTTTTTGCGCGAGAAAGAATTGTTTCTTTGTTGGCGGAGTCGCCAGATTGCAGAACAAATGTTTTTGTTGCCAAAGATGATGAGTGAGGTCGATAAAGCGGCGAAAGTGCGACTACGATCGTTGTCGTCGCTGCGCAGTGGTAAGCGGGGCAAGGTTCGCCATCACGCCGACTCGCATGAACCAAGTGAGTGAACCGATCGTTTGTTCCGGACTATCCAGTTGAATCGATGCGGCGCTGCCCGGGCGGAAAAGCAGGGCGGCGCCGCTTATTTTTTCCGTCCATTCGCTCATTGTAGGCTCGTGGCCAACGATGAGCAGGACATCCAGTGACGGCGTTTTGCGCCATTCCGCCTGCAGATCGGCAAAATTACCCTCAGCAATTGAATCGGCAACATGCAGTTTGCATTTTTTGCCGAAAGCAGCGCGCAACAGTTCGGCAGTTTGCAGCGTTCGCACTGACGGACTGGTCCATATTTGAACGTCGCGTCCTTTGTACAGGGATTGCGCCAGACCACGCGCCGCCTGTTTTATTTTTTTGCGTCCAATCGAAGTCAGTTCGCGCTCAAAGTCTGGTTTGGCGTCCGAGCGCAGTTCCGCTTTACCGTGTCGCATCAATATAATTTCTAGCACTGTGGTTGTTCCTCCATTATTTTTCAATTAGCGGGTTTGCCGATTGTACCTGCCAGGGGGCCGGCGCCAGGTTGACCGCATTTTCCTTGGCTTGGCGCAGCAATTCATTTTGTGCATTGATTTTCAATTTGCCGCTGACCCGGCGGTGTCGGTATTCTCCGGTCGATTTCATCTCATGCGATTTTTGGTTATCTGACAGCAAGAGTTCGAGCAGGGCAAGAATTCTTTTACGATGCGATTCCGATTCAATCGGAAATAAGACTTCCACCCGATTGTTCAGGTTGCGCGGCATCCAATCGGCACTCGACAGATAAAGCTTTTCATCACCGCCGGCGTTGAAGTAGAGAATCCGGCTATGTTCCAAAAAGCGTCCGACGATGCTGCGGACCGTAATATGGCTGCTGACGTTCGGAAGTCCGGGCCGCAAGGTGCAAATCCCCCGAATGATCAGGTCGATTTTTACGCCAGCTGCCGAAGCGGCATAGAGGGCTGCCGCAATTTCCTTGTCTGCCAGGGAATTCATTTTGGCAATAATGCGGGCTGGTTTGCCGGCTTTGGCAAAAGCGATTTCCTGCCCGATCAAATCAAGCAGTTTGTCACGCAACCCGAGCGGCGCGACAGCAAGTTTGTTCCAGACGGGAGGATCGGAATAACCAGTCAGCACATTGAAGAACCCGGAAGCATCGGCGCCAAATTGATCGTTGGCGGTAAACAGGCCGAGGTCAGTATAGACCCGCGCTGTCGAATCATTATAATTGCCGGTGCTCATGTGAACATAGCGGCGGATGCCGCCGTCTTCACGGCGAACGACCAGACACATTTTGGCGTGGGTTTTGAGTCCTACCAGGCCGTAAATGACATGGCAACCGGCTTCTTCCAAACGACGGGCCCACTGGATATTGTTTTCTTCATCAAACCGGGCCATGATTTCGACAACCACCGTGACTTGTTTGCCATTTTCCGCTGCTTGCGCAAGCGAACGAATCAACGGGGAATTGCCGCTAACCCGGTACAAGGTTTGCTTGATTGCCAGCACCTGCGGATCTTCGGCGGCGGTACGGACAAAATTCAGGACCGGCAGAAACGATTCGTATGGATGATGAATCAGGATATCCTTTTCGCGGATCGCTTCAAACAGGTTGGTTCCAGGGGGCAGGTCCAGCGGCCACTGGGGCTGAATCGGCGCCTGGCGCAAATGATCAAAGCCGCTGATTTCAGCGAACTTGGCAAAGCAGGTCAAATCGAGAGGACCGTTGATTTCGTACAAGTCATCTTCCTCGATCCGGAGTTCGTCAAGGAGGAACTTGCGGATCGCTTTGTTATCTTCGCGGGCGATTTCAAGTCGCACGGCGCGGCCGCGCTTACGCTGACGCAAAGAACGTTGCACTTCTTCCAGCAAATCGTCGGCTTCTTCCTCGTCAATAAGAAAATCAGCATTACGGGTAATGCGGAAAGGGACGATGTTTTTGATTTTGTAGCCATGGAACAACTGGCGGCAATGCACCCGGATCACATCTTCGAGAAACACAAAGCAGCGTTTCTTTTTTTCGCAGGGAACTTCGAGAATCCGCGGCAAAACACCGGGAACTTGAATGACGGCGATACTGGTTTCGCCGTCTTTATCCACCAGTGTAAGTCCCAGGTTGAGACTGCGGTTGGAGAGAAAGGGGAAAGGATGGCTGGCATCGACAGCCAGCGGAGTCAAAACCGGTGAGATCATATTGTCAAAGTATTTGCGCAGCCATTCGGCAGCAAAGGCAGGCAATTCTTCCGGTTGCGTGAAGGGCAGCTGTTCCCGCTCCATTTCCTGCAGGACGTCTTTTAACAGGCGATATTGTTGCTTGACCAATTTATGGACTGCCTTGGCGGCGGCAGAAAGTTGCTGTGCAGGGGACATGCCGGCAGGATCAATCCATTCGCGGGATTCATCGACCTGGTTTTTCAGTGTGCCGACCCGGACCATAAAAAACTCATCCAGATTGGAACTGGCAATAGCGATGAAACGCAGGCGTTCCAGCAGCGGGTTGTCGCGTACATCTGCCTCTTCCAATACCCGTTCATTAAATTTCAGCCAGCTCAGTTCGCGGTTCAGATAATATTCGGGCCTGTCAAATTCCATAATTGCCTCCTGCCTGATTGATGAGGACGGGGCGCACACCGTGAACATGTTCGAAAAAATCGGCTTTGTCGATAAAGGTCCATTGTTCGAGTGAAAAATCTTCAATCGGCGCCACAGTGACTTCCAGCGTGTCGCCGTGCAGGCGGATTTCGCAGTCCGCCGCCTTTTGTTTGTGACTGCGGTCGATGGAATCAGCGAGACGGATCAGTGCGGCCAACTTGGCCACCTTGACTTTTTCCTCCCGATCCAGACGGGAAAAATTGCCGTCGAGGTCGGAAGGTGTTCCTTTGGAATGATAATGGGCGATGTTGGCCATTACCTCTTTTTCACGCTCGGTAAACCCGATAATGTCGGAAGACAGGATCAGGCGATACGAATAAAAGTAGTGACGGCGCAGGTTCACGTATTTGCCGATATCGTGCAGGATCGCTGCGACCTGCAACAAGAATCGATCGCGATCCGGCAGGCCATGTAACGGTTCCATGGCGTCAAACAGCTTTAGTGACAGCGTCTCCACCGCACGGGAGTGTGATTTTTCATAGCGGTATTTCTCGCCAAGATTGCGCGCCAGGGACAAAATCTGTGCATCGAGAACAGCGATAAACGGATCTTCGACTTTTTCGGCAGCATGCAGCAAGGTGACGCCGTCGACCAGTTGGGCATCGGGAAAGATGATTTCCGGAGCGTTGGTGATGGACAAGATCTGATTGTACAGCACAATCGTCGGCAACGCCATTTCCGCCTTGTTTTCACTCAGACGAAACGTCTTCATCAACTGAGGCAGGTTGAGCGACGATACTTTTTCATACAGGGCGTGGAATTCGTCCTGGCCTACCAGCGTGATGGCTTCGTTTGAGGCTCGTCCCAGCATTTGCAATAGCAGATGATTTTCATTGCCGGAGGTCACGATGTACTTTATTTGCTGATCGGCAAGTTCACTTTGCACCGATTCAATCGAACTATAAATGTACTCGGATAGCGCCTGATGAAAATGAATTGATTCCCGTTGGTTTTTGTCAAAGCTTTCCTTGATACGAAGCGCGCCGATATGGATATTTTGTTGGTAATGGATGACTCCGTCTTTTAGCAGCGTAAAGCCGAGACCGCCGGAGGAGATGTCGACAAACAGCAGTGCTTCACCGGTTCGTTCCACCTGATGTTTGCGGATCGTATGGTACAGGGCGGCATACTTGAAATAGATTTCCTGCAGCATGTCGACGACTTCCAGTTGAAAGCCGGTACGCGTCCGGATCTGATCGACCACATAGTGCTGGTTTTCGGCCTCCCGCAAGGCGGTGGTGGCAATGACACGATAATCCTTCACGCCATATTCGTTCAGCAGTCTTTTATAACCGCGCAGCAACGCACAAAGCTGTCCGGAGGTCGTAAAACTGATCCGGCCGGTTTTAAATGTTTCTTCGCCCAGAAAGACTTCACGTGATGTTTTTTCGATGACCCGCAGGTCATTTAACCCCGTATATTCACTGATTTGCAGCGTAATCTGTTCCGAGCCGATATGGATGATGGCAAATAGTTTGGGGGAAGTTTTTTTACCCAATGGCTTCGGCCCTCCTAATCTGTAATAAATACTCATTCGACAAAAATGACCAGAACCCTTGCAGAAGGGGTTAAGATTTTGTTAAGTATACTTACTGTTTTGCTGAATTAGCGAGCGATTGTG
>CAYLSL010000023.1:0-24931 GCA_964386615.1 uncultured Veillonellaceae bacterium | reverse complement strand
GCTCTTCGACCGGCTTTTGCAGCAGGGACATCGCATCGTCTCCTTTCAATGGACCTTTTCTACCCGATTACATTTTTACGACATAAACGTATAGAGTATAATTCAACAACGCTACAAATGCTTATGCATACAAAATAATTTAGCACAAAAATTCACATTCATTATGCTATCGATTTTCGTTCGCCTCTTTATGCTGGTAAAAATCTTCCAGTAACCGCACCACGGCATCCCTCACCGCCTGCGCGTCATGCCGCCGTCCCCGGATGCACAGAATAGCCGGTTCGTCGCAGACAAAGCAGCGCCGCCCCGTCATGCCGGCCGAGTCCCGGCTGAGCTGCGTCCCTGACGAATCAAACACATCGATGTCCAGGAGCCGGCCAAAGGACTGCTCGGTCTCGACCTGTACCGCCAGTTGCTTCAACAGCGCCGCATCACCCGCCACCGCCAGCACCGCCGCCGGTCCGGCGACCGCAGACAGCCGCCGCATCTCGCTGACATGGACGCCTGCCGCGGCAAACAAGTCTTCCAGCCGTGCCAGCGCGTACTCTATCAGCGCCAGCGTATCCTGGTCGTATTTGACCTGGCCCGGCATGTTGACTGAAATGCTGACCACCGCAGCCTGATAACGGGACCGCAGCTCTGCCTGAACTACGGCCCGTTCTTCTTTTGTTTGTAAAACTTGTTCCAGAGTCACCGGCTGGCTTATCATTACGCTGCTTCTCCCCAATACAATGTAGGCTGTATCTTGGCTTTCTCTAAGGTTTTGCAAGGTCAGTATTACGAATGTAGGCCGTAGTTTTACCAGCGCCAATTTTGATGATGTAGCCTTCTTTCAAAAGCGCCGCCAAGGTCGCCTCTACCGTCGAGGCGCTGATATCCGGACATTTTTCCAGGATCAGTCTTTTCGACAGTTTCAGCAAAGTGTTGGCAAAGAGCCTGCGGATGCGCTCCGGCTTGGACAGACTACGGTCTTGCATGAGCTGCACCCTGGCCGAAAATTCCTTGTATGCGCTTAAGATGACTTCAAGATAATACTTAACAAACGGAAGATACGCGTTCTTGCCTTCGTACCAATCGGCAGAACTTTCCTGCAGAACTTCGTAATAGGTTTCTTTGGTCTTTTCAATAATCATTTCAACGCTGATAAATTTCCCCACAATATAGCCGGACCGGTAAAGGAGAAGCAGCGTCAGCAGCCGGCTCATCCGTCCGTTTCCGTCATTAAAGGGGTGAATGCAGAGAAAATCCAGAATGAACAGGGGAACGAGCAGTAAAGGATCATATTTTTCGGTCCTAACGGCTTCAACGAATGTATTGGTTAGCCGTTCCACAGCATCCGGCGTTTCAAATGCAGACAATGGCTGAAAACGCAATCTGCTCTGCCCGCTTGAATCTATTTCCACAATCACATTATCCGAGTTTTTGAAGCTGCCGCCAGAAGAAGCTGGACTGAACTGGTACAGGTCCCTGTGCAGTTGAAGGATTACATTGGTTCGTGGAACCATATAGTCATAGCTGTCATGGATCATGCTGAGCACTTCCCGGTAACCGGCGATTTCCTGCTCAGAGCGGTTGCGCGGTTCCGCTTTTGATTTCACCAGAGCTGCCAGACGTTCTTCCGAGGTGTAAATCCCCTCAATGCGATTGGATGCTCCTGTACTTTGGATTTTTGCTATTTCAAGCATGGCCTGCAGCACATCCGGTTTCGCCTCGATAAATAGTTCCTGCTTTCCTCTGTATTCATGGATGGCAGAAACCAGATTCATCAATTCATGATTCATTAGTTCCGCTGGAATTATGGCATAGTCAAAAATTCGCATGATTCGCATCCTTTCTGCCTAATCATTTATCTTTCTGCACAATTTTAGCATTAAATTATGCAGAAGTAAATGAATCATAGGCAGAATCGCCACAGCACCTGCGGGACGAAAAAATCGCCTGAACCGAAGTCCAGGCGAACATAAAGCACATTTTCCCTGGTATTTTCCATGGCAACCGCCTGCTTATTCGTCCACATTATATAGGTAATACTTTCCTATATCAGCACTCAATCAGTTAAAAGTAAGAAACCTTGTTCTGTATAAAGGTTCCCTGCCTTAAATCATCGAAGGCTTTATTCAACTCTTCCTTCGTATTCATTACTATGGGTCCACCCCAAACAACTGGTTCCGCCAGCATCTGGGAACTCACAAACAACACCTGGGCCTTTCGATCTGTCGCCATAATTTGCACCTGGTCGCCCGGTGTAAGCTTTACCGCCGTCTTTTCTTTTACAAGTTCGCCGCCAATATAGGCATCCCCCAGGAGGGTAAACGCCATGACCGACCGCTCGCTGGTCGTGTTAATCGTAGTAACTGCGCCGGGGTTCAGATGTATATCAAAATAATCCAATGGCAAGTATTTGCTCATATATCCTTTCCTACCGGCATATTCACCGGCGAGCAGTCTCAGTGTGCCATTTTCCAGTTCAATTTCTTCGATTTCCGCATTCTTGATACTGTGATAAGCCGGGGGCGCCATTTTGTCTTTTGCCGGAAGATTTAACCACAGCTGCACGCCCAGCATCCGCTTGGAAGCCGGCAGTTTTTCTTCATGCAAAATGCCGGAACCCGCCGTCATCCACTGCACTTCACCATCACCGATTGTATCTTCATTGCCCAAACTATCCTTGTGGGTCATGAACCCGCGATACACATAACTGATTGTCTCAATGCCCCGATGGGGATGCATGGGGAACCCCGCTGTGTAATCATCGGGATTTGTGCTGTCAAATGAATCCAGCATCAATATCGGATCATATTCGTGAACCGTTTTATTGCCCAATACCCGAACCAGGTTTACACCTGCTCCATCCTGGGTTCTATAACCCGTAACCTGTTGACTGATCCTTCTTTCCACAGCGAAAGCCTCCTTTTTTCAAGAGCGCCCAACACGTTCTTTTCAAGAATTGCAGCTATAAGCATGATCGCAAAGGAACAATACACTGTGCAATTGTTTGTTTTCGCAATAGCCAATATTCATTTTTTCTAATGCCGTGAGTCGCTTTGACGAATCTTGGCCAAAATTGGTTCGACCGCTGGCGATTGCAAATATTCCAGCGTTGTCGGCGGTACCATACTTTTAATACCCCACCAGTCATTTTGCCGGATCATCTCGCGCACTTTCGATGCGCTGACGATTTCTCCATCTACGCCAACCCGGGGAATCATTTTTATGGCAATGCCGTGGCGCGGCAGGATCTCCTGCATTGCCGCATTGTAAGCATTGGTGACCGGACAATAGGGTTCCTCGCCGATATAGCGGGATTTTATCCCCAGCACCGGCGCGATTTTCGTGGCAAAAACCTCGATATCCAGTCGGGTCTGCGCCACCACCTTGTCCTCATCCCGGGTAAAATAAGTGGGAAATGTGGCGGAGGAAATGATGTAGTTGCCAGCGGGAAACACCGCTACGTTGGTAAGATCGGCCGTGCCTTGCTGCACCAGCCGCAATCGGTCGGCAAACGGAAACAAAGAACGGTCCTCGCTGACGACAAATACGATCACTGCCGCGCTTTCTGCCGCCGCGTGCTCGATCAGCGCCCGGTGCCCTTTGGTGAACGGGTTGCAGTTGACGACGATCGCCGCCCGCTCCGGTTGCAAATGCGCCACCTGCTGCTGAATCTTGCGGCAATACTCCTCGACCGACCCCAGTCCTGTTTCCAGCAGCGCCACATACGGCTCGGCCCGGGCGATTTCCTTGAACCCAAGCGCTGCGAACAGATGCGCTTTGGCTGGTTTGGTAAACAGGAAGTAATGCAATCGTCCGCGCTGCGCCTGTTCCTGCATCAGCCGGCTGACGATTGTCGCGGTCAGCCCTGCCCCCTGCATCGATTCATCCACGGCGATGTTACGCAGCACTTCACCGGCAAACGAACCGGTCGCCACAATCCGGTCATCCTGAAACAAGGCTGTGGTAAACTCGACATCGGCCTCGAAGGTCAGGCCGAATTTGGCCAGAAAGTCTCCGACCAGCTTAATATCTGCCGAATCAGCCAGGTTGATCGTACGTTCGCAGGGACTACTCCATTCCGACACTGGTCCATCCTCCTGTCATTTCATAGGAACAGCCTTTCCTACCAAGTCAGTTTCAACGCCAGATTACCCTGGACGCCTGTCTCGCCGCCAAAAATTTGCGTCACTTCCCCCTGCAGGCTCCATTTTGCGTCCAACTGCAAGTCCGCGCCCAACCCCAGTTGCCAGCTGCTAAGGTTAGCCTCACTGACTGATCGGTCGCCGGCGATGTCGACTTCGTTGCGGCCGGAAAATTGATGGGTATAGCTCAGTTTCGCCCAGTAGCTCGACCGGTGCTGCGTCGAACGTTCGATTGTCCGGCGCGCTTCCAGCCCCAGCCGGCCCCGGAACGACTCTCCCTGTTTTAGCGCAACCGTCGCGCCCAGTTTGTCCTGGAAATCCTGCTGACCGACTTTTGTATAAGACAGCTGCAACTGCGGTTCCAGCACCCAGCCAGATTTTTGCCGCAGTGAAACACCATTTTCCATTGTCAACACGGTAATGTTGCCTTTATATTCCTGTTTCAGTCCATAGCCGAGCTCGCCCGGCACAGTATTGTTAAATGTCAGCCCGCCATGGAGCAGCGACCAGTGGCCGTACCAGGACCGGGCGCTGTCCGGCCGGTTTACATACAGCCCAAAGATGCCGCCCACCGTGGCTTGGGTCCTGTTCTCCACATTGCTGGCGTATTTTTGCAAATTGCTGCTCGTTGCCGCCATCATCCCAAAGTAAGACCGCGACTTATCTGCCGGACTGCCACCGCTGGTCAGCCGCTGCCAGCCCAGACTCATGCCGCCAGTTTGTGAGTTGATGCTACTATTGTCGCTCTCGCGGTAATTGCTGTTGCCGGCAAATCCGCGTAGCCAAAATTCGCCTTCCTGTTCCCTTTGCCGCAGTTTGACCGAACCGTCGGAATCGCCGCCTTCAGAAAGTCGATTCCCGGCGTAGCGGGTCTGGTTCAGGTGCAAACCGAGATCGGTTGCAATACTGTGACCGGCCTGCTGCGCACTGCTCACCGCACCCGAATAGCTTTTCAGGTAGTCCGGCGCATAGAGGGCATAAACCAGCCAGCTCAACATCGTGTTTAAGACACCGCTGTAATAGTATTGATAAGCGCCGCCAGCCCGGTACTCGCCATCTTTCTCCATCGGAGAAGCAATGCCGCCTACAAGAGTATAGCCGGCCGGTATGTCAATGACATAAATCCTGTTTAAATCACTACCCCAAGCCGCCAAAATCGCTTGTTCATCACGACTGCCCTGAATTCCTCGATATTTATCGCCCCACCAGGCGCCGAAATAGCCCCGGCTAATTTCCGACGTTGCTCCCGCCCCCCGACGGTATAATCGCTGAGTTGTCGTTGTAGTCACCAGATCCAGTTTGGTATCGGTCACTCCGGCAGTGCCGGTAAAAGAATAAAAGTTATCGTATACCGCAACATACGCGCCCAGCGTGCTATCCCAGCGTTGGTAAAACCGGCTGTTGACGCTCGTCGTCTTCAAAATCACAATCTTGCGGTCCAGTTGCGCCTTTGTCACGCCGTCATAAATATTATAGGCATCCAGGCCAGGACGATGTATCTGGATGGTTTTGTCCGTCTGAATGTCTGCGTCGACATCCGCCAGTGTTTCTGCCGAGACCAACGGGCCGGCCAGCAGCAGACACAGGAAAGTGAGATAAACACTTATGACGGAAATTCGCCGCAACATAGCCACGATTCCTCGGTTAAGCCTCTTGCCGGACACTTGCTTCTGCCGCCACTGCAGCCTTGTCCGCCCTGATAAAGGCCATCAGGTCCTTGGCCTCCTGCGAATACAATTTTGTTTCTTCATAATCCGGCTCACTGTCAAACAGCTGTTGCAGCATCACACCGTCCGAGCCAAACCAGCGCGGGGCAAGGCCGCCAAAGAAAAACCCCTGCTTTCTCAGCACTTCGGTTGCCACGCCAATCGCCGGACAGGCCGTATTCAGGACTAGTTGCATGCTGACCACGCCACGCCGCTTCGCTTCCGCCAGCAGATCCGTCACGACCAACGGCCAGTCGGCGCCAATACGCGGCACCGCAACCTTCCAACTTTTAGCAAATTCATAATACTTATCTACGCGGATCGTATCCCCGGTCAACGGCAACTCCGCCGTCGACGGCAAAAATGTCCTGGGACGCAGTGGTACGGCTAATTCCAGTAGTTTTGCCTCATAGCGGGCTGGCAGATATTGCGGCGTCAGCGCCGGATCGGACAACTCCATAAAGCCCAGCACGCAGGACACGCGAGCCATTCCCGCCTTGTTGCTTTTGCCGTCCTTAAAACTGGCGCCATCGAGCAGATCCAGTTCCAGCGCACAGTCAATCATTCCCACCTTGTTTACACTGACCTGAGTATAGTAATGGCAACAAACCGCTTCGCAAAAAATCCCATCGCTATTATGAAGCTGGCTATGCTGCGGGGTAAAATATGAAGCCGTCAGCATGCCGGCAACATTGGCATGGGCATAGGCCGGATCCACCAATAAATTGCCCGCTTCCCACAGACGAGGGTTGGGCGACGGCGTGAAGAAAGAAATATAGCCAACCGGCTGTTCCGTTTCGTTGATTGCCAGAGCCGCCGCCAACCGGCCGGTTTGGATCTCCCGCCAGAGGACTTCCGGTTGATACACATCGCGAACCGGGAAATCCTCGCCATACAAAGCGCGAAAGATCCTCCCAACTTTATCCGCATTTTCGGCGTCCACAATCACGAGTCGAATCGATTCTTCCATCAGCCGTCCATCCCCACTTCCTCTGTAAAACTATTTTGCCAGCCGTTTATCCAGATACTCGACAGCAGCGGCAATCGTAGTCATCTTTTGCACGTCTTCATCGGAGATTTTCAGACCAAACGCTTCTTCGGCCA
This sequence comes from uncultured Veillonellaceae bacterium, assembly GCA_964386615.1. Lineage (GTDB taxonomy): Bacteria > Bacillota > Negativicutes > UBA1444 > UBA1444 > UBA1444. Next base: position 17,988 of record CAYLSL010000023.1, on the reverse strand, counting down.
ACACCAGCATCTCCGCCATATCGATCGAATCCAGCTTCAGGTCTTCGACCAGCCGCGCCTCCGGTTTCAGGTCGGCCTCGCTGATATTTTTCTTTTTCATTTTCAGGATGACGGCGCGTACTTTTTCCAGTGTAGTCATTTGCATTCTTCCTTTCTTCTCTGTTTTTTATTCCCACAACCGTCGAAACAGTTGAAGCAATCGCCAAAGCCCTTTCAGCTCTTCAAACCGCTACAGCCAGCGCATGATCAATGAGCCCCAGGTCAGCCCGCCGCCAAACCCGGTCAGCGCAATCAGGTCGCCCGGTTTAATCCTTCCCGTTTCCAGCGCTTCATGCAGCGCAATCGGGATCGTGGCCGACGAAGTGTTGCCATAGCGCTCGAGATTGATCATAAACTTATCCAGCGGCAGATCCATCCAGCGGGCCGCCGACTCGATAATCCGCCGATTGGCCTGATGCGGGATGATCAGTTTCAAATCCTGCGTGGTCAGACCTGCCAGCGCCAAAGCTTGCTCGGTCGCTTCCGGCAGTTTTTTCATCGCGAACCTGAACACTTCCGTCCCGTTCATTTTCATTTTGTTGCGTTTTTGTTCCAGCACTTCCGGCGTGGCCGGTTCACGCGAACCGCCGGCAGGCACCATCATGTATTGGCCGCCCGAACCATCCGCCCCCAGCGTCGCCGCCAGGATCCCATACCCCGCAGGGACTTGGCGCAACACTGCCGCACCCGCACCGTCGCCAATCAGCAAACTGGTATCACGATCGGCCCAGTTAGTCACCGAAGAAACCACTTCACAGCCGACCACCAGCACCGTCCGATAAAATCCGCTGTGGATAAACTGGCTAGCCACTGTCAGGGCATAAACAAAACCTGAACAAACCGCCGTCAGGTCAAATGCCGGGACACCAGGCAGTCCCAGTTTCTGTCCAATCAGGCAGGCGGTTGACGGGAACTGCATATCCGGCGTCACGGTCGCCACGACAATCAGGTCCAGTTCCTCCGCTGCGATACCCGCCTGATCCAGGGCCCGCTGCGCGGCAACCACGCCCAGGTCGGAAGCGGACTGCCCGGGTTCTGCAATATGCCGTTGCTGAATACCGGACATTGTTTCGATCCATTCGGCACTGACATTCAGGATTCCGGCCATTTCCTCGTTAGTGAGAATTCTGTCCGGCACGCATACCCCGACGCCCGCAATCCCCGCACTTATATTTTTCACAGACTTTGCCTCACACTTCTCAAAACAATTCATTCAAATCCACCGCAGCACTACTGCGCCCCAGGTCAGCCCTGCGCCGAACCCCGTCAGCACCAAGGCATCTCCCGCCTTGATCCTGCCGGTTGCCAACGCTTCATGCAAGGCGATGGGAATCGATGCCGAGGACGTATTCCCATAACGGTCCAGGTTCACCATGAATTTTTCCAACGGCAGTTCCATCCGCCTCGCCGCCGCCTCGATGATACGCAAATTGGCCTGGTGCGGAATGATCAGCGCGATATCTTCCGTTGTCAAACCAGCCATGTCCAGCGCCTGCCCGGTCACTTCCGGCAGCATCTTCATCGCAAACTTGAACACTTCCGAACCATTCATGTGCAGTTTGTTCAGGTTAGCTGCCAATCCCTCCGCCGTCAACGGCATCCGTGAGCCGCCCGCAGGCAGGAAAAGCTCTTTGCCGCCGGCGCCGTCCGCGCCCAGTTTCATCGCCAAAATCCCCTGATCTGCCGCCACCGGCCGCAGCACTACGGCGCCAGCGCCATCCGCCAACAGAATGCAGGTCTCCCTGTCTGTCCAGTTGGTTACTTTGGACAGAACTTCCGCGCCAATCACCAGTACAGTACGATAAAACCCATTAATGATGAACTGGCTGCCAATCGTCAATGCATAGATAAAACCGGTACAACCTGCCGTCACATCAAAGGCCGGCGTAGTATTCAGGCCCAGCTTTTCCGCAATGACGCAGGCGGTCGCCGGAAATTGCATGTCCGAAGTCGCTGTCGCGACAATGATCAGGTCGATGTCTTGCGGCGTCACACCGGCATTGTCCAGCGCCTGGCGTGCTGCGACTAGTCCCAGGTCAGATGCAGCCTGATCCGCTGCGGCGATACGCCGCTCGCGGATACCGGTCCGTTCCTGAATCCAGGCATCATTCGTATCAACCATTTGCGCCAGATCATCATTGGTCAGCACTCGTTCCGGCAGGCATACGCCTACGCCAACGATACCGGCATTAATCATTTCCATTTCGGGTTCAACCTCCACTCGGTCCACAATAGCGCAATGCCAGCATGGTAATATCATCCGATTGTTCCGCCCCATTGACAAAGCTGGTCAATTCATGGGCAATCCCGTTGACCATGGCAACGCAACCGGCCTGACCAAACCGGACCAACGCCTCCTGCATCCGGTCATTGCCAAACAACTGGTCTTCGCCATTCATCGCTTCGTTTACTCCATCTGTGTACAAATATAGACTGTCGCCAGCCGCCATCGTCATCTCGGCTTCGGTGAACTGAATGTCTTCCATTGCACCTGCCACAACCCCTCTGGTTTTGGGCAGAAACGTCGCCGCACCATCCGCCGCCAATAGCAACGGCAGATTATGTCCGGCGTTGGCCCAGCGGAAGTTGCCGGAAGGCAAGTGCAGCACACCGCAGAACAATGTCACGAACATACTGGCCTCGTTATTGCGGGACAGCTCGTTATTAACACGGTATAGCACTTTTCCCGGCGACTTTTCTTCATGAAAAAATGCCCGCAGGAACGTGCGCGTCACCGCCATGAACAGCGCCGCCGCAATCCCTTTGCCAGAAACGTCACCGATAACGATCCAGAGATGGTCCGCATCCGGCATCATAAAATCATAGAAGTCACCGCCAACTTCACGGGCCGGCGTCATCATCGCATACAGTTCAAAATCTTCCCTGTCGGGAAACGGCGGAAACGTCTTCGGCACCAGCTCCATCTGGATGCGCTGGGCAATCCGCAGTTCGCTCTCAATTCGTTCTTTGGATGTCGCCGCAACTTCCAGCATCGTGATGTGTGTTTTCAGTTCATCCCGCATCACGACAAACGATTGGGACAGTCGGGCAACTTCATCATCGCCGGCAATCTGGGGCAGAGGTGCATCGAGACTGCCGGCGGCTAAAATCCGCGTCGCCTCGGCCAGTTTGCGAAGCGGTCCGGTAATCGAACGGGCAATCAATAAAATAACCGGAATCAACAATAAGAATCCGACGATGGCGATCATCGCTTCCTTGCGGCTCAGTTCCGCCACTTTACCCATGAGTTCCGCTTCCGGGAAAAAGATGCCGATCGACCAGCCATTGGCTACAATCGGCTGATACAAGAGCCAACCGTGTTGGCCGGAAAACATTGTGCCATAGGGAATAAATCCGCTTTTCCCCCTGACCATTTCCCGGCCCAAAGCCCGCAGGGACGGCGTGTTTTTTTCTTCAGCCAGACTAAACATATTATCATTCAAAATCAACGCCCGATTAGGATGACTGATTATCGTCCCGTTTTGCGAAGCCAAAAATGCAAAGCCCTCTTTTCCAAGCGGCAATGAATTCAGAAGGTCTGCCAGCCATTCCAGTGAAATGTCACAACTGACAACTCCGTGGAACTTTCCCTCAGCATCGATGATTGGCGAGGAATAAGTAACCATCAGCGCATTGCCGCGGCCCTCCGCCCGATAGGGCTCAATCCAGACCGACCGTTGCAGCAATTTGGGGAGCGCATACCAGTCCTGCACAAAATAAAGCGCGGCCTGCTTGCCCCGGTCATCACGAACCAGTTGATTCCAGGAACGGTAAACATAGGGAGCGGTGTAATTCTGGCTCAAGCCAAACGCGCCCGGTTCCAGTGCCACCGTAGCGCCATAAATTTCGCTGTTATCGCGCACCAATCTTTCCAATAAAGTGAACAGGATCTCCTGATTGGGCGGCGCATTGATTTCCATGCGACCATCCATGCCTTCGACAATCTTGCGCGCCGCAATCTCGACCAACTCAATCCGGCCAGTCGTAGCCCGGGCCATCTGCCACGCCTTGGCTTCCAGTTCCTGCTCCAGGATCTGGCGGGCAATAACATAGCCATAGCCGATCACCGCCGACAGGATCAGCACCGAAGCTAATAACACCGATACAGACAATCGCCAGGCGATACTCCACTTACGGAACATAACCCAGCCCCCCTGCAGTAAACTCGTCATATTCCAACGCGTTACGGATCATTCCCTGCTGGACCATCACCGCAGCCGTGCGGGCATAATCCTGCCGCGACAAACTGCCAAAAGTCCATTTGTCCTGTTCTGCAGGAATTACACTGGTCAAAATTTTCTCCAACATCCATTTCATATGGGGGCGATTGGTCAAAACTTTGTCGCGGGTAACATAATCCATCACGATATCCAATGCCTCATCCTGGTGTGCCGCGGCATAGCGCCAGCCGGCCAACGACGCTTCCCGGAACGCTCTTACCATGTCAGGGTTTTGCAGCAACCGCTCCTGGGTGGTATAAATTCCATCCTCAGGAAAACCAAATCCATCCTCCCGTAAGAAGAATAGTTTCATCTCCTCCATGTCGATGCCGGTCTGATACACCATGTGCACCTCGTTGTAATACATGGCGGAACAGGCCTCGACACCCTTGCGCAAAAACAGGTTGACCGAATAATACTGGGGAACGATCTGCGGGCTGGCGCCAATCGACTGAAACCAAGCCAAATAGGGCGCGCGAAAATCACCGCCCCAGATGCTGACTTTGCGGCCCGACAACTCAATCGGCCAATTGATGTTGTCCGACTTGCGCGTAATCAATACCAGATTGGAGGTATTGACAATCTGGGCAACATGGGCTAACTTGACCGCCTGTTCATTTCTGGACAACGCCGTACTGAGCCATAACGAAGCAAAATCGACTTCGCCGCGAACCAGGAAATCGGCGGAATCAAGACCTGGACCGCCGGGAACGATGCTGACCTCCAGCCCTCGCTCTTTATAAAAACCTTTTTCCAGTGCTACATAGTAACCGGCAAACTGGGCCTGGTGGCTCCATTGCAGCATGATTCGAACCGGCTGCGCCGCCACGGTGCGCGCCGGACCGATTATGCCAAATGCAATCAGGGTGACAAGGGCAACCCCCATCGACAGTCTTACCGCACTGAGCTTACTTTTCGCCATAACGGACAGCCAGCGACAAAATGTTTTGCGCCCCGCTGCGACTATAATGAACGTCGTCGAGCATCCGGCGGATCAAAAACACGCCGAGACCGCCTACCTGGCGGCTCTCCAGTTCCGCCTTGATATCCGGCGTTTCCATTGCCATTGGATCAAAAGGCACACCGGAGTCAATCAGTTTGATCCGGAACATCTCCGGTTCACGGGTTATCTGAACGATGACTTCTCCCGGCGGGATTTCATAGGCATAGCTGCAAATATTGGCAGTCGCTTCTTCTACCGCCAGTTCAAGGTGCATGATCCGCTTGGGGTGAACGCCAAAGGACTCCGCTGTTGCCGAAACAAATTCCACCATCGCGGGAATAACATCCAGCTTGGCCACAAATGTTTGTTCAACGGTTTCCATCTTTCTCACTCCTCCGTCATTGCTTGCGTCAAATCGGGGAATACGCGGAGAATGTTGTCAAAACCGGATACGGTAACCACTTCCTCCACCAATCCCGACAAAGAACAAAGTGACAGGCTGCCGTTTTGCGCCTTCAGTTTTTTTGTCGCCGCCAAAATGCTGCGCAAGCCGGCGCTGCTGATGTATTCGAGTCCGCCCATGTCGAGGATGAAGCGACGCTGCCCCTGCTCAATCCATTGCATGCATTCCTGCTCAAACTGGCTCGAATTGCTGATATCCAGACGACCCTCCAACTTTACGATCCAATACCCTTTTTCTTCCTGTGTTTTTACATTCATGTTTGTCACTCTCCATTTATTTGTTGTAGCTTTAGCTGATTTCACTATGGAACTGAAGGCCACTAGGTTTTGACTGCGAAAAGAGTCGATTTCATGAGATTTTCGCCTTAAAATTCGTCGGCGAAGAGGGTGCGATTTTCTCTGAAAATCAGCATGGATGCTGATTTTAGGCCTCGCAGCGATGGACGAAGCGTTCGAGGCCGTCCAGAAAGTCGAGACATCAAGACGTTACGAATTCAGGTGAAAATCGGCGAAAGCGCATTTTCGCATCAAAAGCTAAACCTGCTATGCTCATCCCGGCAGTACCTTTTTCAAGCCATCCACCAATTTCTCCATCACTGGCAACGTTCCCAGGGTGACCCGGATATGGTTGGGGAAACGGAATCCGGTCATCGAGCGGACCATCAGTCCCTGCGTCATCAGTTTGCGGTAAGCCAGTGTATCGCTCATTGGCAGACGGATCATCATATAATTGGCCTCGCCGGCCAAGTGGAACAACCTCAGTTTGTCCAGTTCACAGCTGAGGAACTCTCTAGCCTGCCGTACCATCGCCCGGGTCCTGCCGATGTGTTCTGCCGCATCTTCCAGCGAGCCGATCGCCGCCTGCTGGGCAAAAGTGTTCACGGAATAAACGACGCAGGTGCGACGGACCACCTCGATCAGTTTCTCCGCTCCTGCCATGAAGCCGATTCGCAGTCCGGCCAGGGCAAACATCTTGGAAAAGGTTCGAAACACCAGCAAATTCGGATATTCGCCGAGCAGTTTCATCCCGTTGGGAAAATCGGCAGCCTCGACAAATTCACAGTACGCCTCGTCCAACACCACTATCTGCCTGCCGTCGACCCGGTCGAGAAACTGGCGCAGTTTCGCCTCGCTCCAGTAGCTGCCGGTCGGGTTGTTTGGACTGCAGAGAAAGATCACTTTGGTCCGTGCATCAATCGCTGCCAGCATCGCCGCGGCATCAAAACCATAATCCTCGCCCAGCGGCACCAGCCGGGCTTCATAGCCGGAAAATTCCGCCACCCACTCATACACCGCGAAGGTCTTATCGGCAGTGATGATATTATCGCCCTCCTGGCAAAACGCCTTGATCACGAAGGCAATCACTTCGTTGGCGCCATTGCCGACAATAAAGGATTCGGGGGAAAGACCGAACTGCGTCGCGAGCTTGGTCCGCAGATGGAATGCGTCGCCGCTCGGATAGACCGAAGCCTGAAACAATTCCATTGCCGCCAATGCTTCCAGCGCCTTGGGCGAAGGGCCCAACGCGTTCTCATTATTATTCAGGCGATAAATCTGCGAACAACCAAACATCTGCCGCAAAACGTCATCCGGTTTACTGGGAATGTAAGGTTCGATGGTCTGAATATGGCGTGGAACCAGTGATTCCAGCGGCGGAAATGAGCCGGGCACTGCCTACTCCTCCTCCCGATGCATCCAGACCAAAACGTCGCCCTTACCGCCCCAAGGTAAAATGTACTGCGGCACAAAACCGCTATCCAGCAAAGCTGGACTCAGAATCGCCTGACTGGACTCGCCGGCATCCAGCTGGAAAATGATCTCGCTAAACCCTGCTTGCCGCAGGGCCGTGACATGTTGGTTCAAGACAGCGGTCGCATCGTCCCCGACCCAGAGCGCCGTCAAGACAACCTGGCCGGCCGGCCGGTTCATCCGGGCCGAAAGCGCCGAGCGGGCCGAATGAGCTTCGCCCTGACTTTCCACCAGATGCAGTTGGCGCGGCAGATACAGCCGCTCGATTTCCGTCTGGTAAAACCCGACGATAGCGGGATGAACATAGGACATGGTACCGTTATCTTCTTCCAGCTGCCGATACAGAACCGAGCCTGCTGGATTCAGCGGCTCGAAAAAGCCGCCCGGCATTCCAAGTGGTGGTTGTTGCACCACCAGGCAAAGCAGTCCCTGCCGGGCCAGTTTGGCCAGACATGCTTCCACCGCCTGCGTTGCCAATCGGGGCTGATCGCAAAAAACGAAAGGTCCATAAGCCTCAGCCATCTTGTTGTGGCAATGCCACAGCATACCGGCGCCGAGGTTGCCTTTACCGTCAACCAGCAAAGCCGCGCCGTATTCACCCAGCAAAACCATGTCGGCCAATTTACCGGGAAACTGGAACTGTGTCGGCGCCTTGACGCCATATTTCGACCAAACCCGCGTCGCAAACTGCTTGAGCAGCTCCGCTTCCGGCGGGACAAGGCGGAAGTTGCCGCTGGCGGCGAAATCCGCTAACTGGTCCTTGACCGGCGGGTAAATCTTTTCTTTAATAAAATGTATGCCCATTTCCGCGTCTTCGGCCGAAATCCGCAACTGGTCGACTGTCCGGGCCGCCAGCAGCAACCCCATCTCATCGAGAGATTTTTCGTCTTCGGAGGAAACCGTCGCCGTGATATTGAATGCTTCCACCGGCAGACCGCCGCGCTGGAACCGGCAGACGACCTCGGCATAGTGACCTGCGTAGCGGCAAATCAGTCGCAATCGTTGTCCCGACTCGCTTCGGTTGGCCAGAAAAGAATACACTTCCTCCACCGCCAACGCCAAGTGCAGCGCCTCGCCCCGGCCCATGCCGAAAGCCTGCACCGCCTGCTCGACACAACCGGTCGCCAGTGGCAGAAACTGTGCCCGAAACGGCATCTGCAATTCGATCGTCTGCTTGTGCGGCATCGTTTATTCCTCCTCCGCGCCGGTTGGCGTCGCCAATAGCTTCAGCAGCAAGTTGCCGGCCAAGCTGCGGCGGTAGTCGGCGCTGGCCCTGACATCGTCAATCGGGCTGACCGCCTGCCGGACCAACTCGCCAGCTTGTCGCAGCACTTCCTCCGACAACGTCTTGCCGCACAAAAACTCTTCCACCGGTTGCGCCGTGACCACCGTCGGTCCAACGCTGCCCCAGGCCAAGCGTATATTCTGCAGCGTCCCCTCCGCCGCCGTCCGGTACACCGCCGCCAGGCTGGCCACAGCAATCGCCAGTGCCTTGCGTTTGCCAACCTTATAATAAACCGAAACTGCGCCTTGTGGCAATCGCGGTAAGCGGATACCGCTGACAAACTCGCCGGTTTGCAGGCAGTTTTTCCCCGGGCCGCTGACAAAATCAGCCACCGGTATAGCTCGTCGCCCCGCCGGACCGACAATGTCAATTTTGGCGCCCAGTACGATCAACGGCGGCAAACTGTCCGCCGCCGGCGAGGCCGAACAGACATTACCGGCCAGCGTCGCCACATGCCGGATTGGCGGTGACGCAAGTTCGTTCAACGCCTGATATAGACCGCGATATTCCGTCTGAATCACGGCGTTGTCGAGCAGTTGCTGCTGCGTCACCGCCGCGCCGATACAAAATTCGTCTTGCTGCCAGCCGGTCTGTTGCAATTCGGACAGTCGTTCCAGGCAAAACACGGCTGGAATCGATTGCTCATCCTGGCGCAACTTGACCAGCAGATCGGTACCGCCGGCCATGATACGCCCCTGTGGAATCTCCGCCAACAACGTCTGCAGTTCTTTTATGGTTTGCGGAAATAAAACCTGCATCAGCGCAGCCCCCCTTGCAGGCTGACTGCCGCCGCCATCACCGCGTCGATGATTTTCTGGTAACCGGTGCAGCGACATAGGTTTCCGCTCAGTTCATGACGAACCTGTTCACGGCTCGGCTGGGGAATCCGCCGCAGTAAATCCAGCGTTGCCAAAATCATCCCCGGTGTGCAGAAACCGCATTGCACCGCGCCATGCTCGATAAAAGCCTGCTGTACGATCTTGGCGTCGGCCTGCACCGCCGCTCCTTCGATCGTCAGAACACTACGCCCCTGCAGCTGCGCCGACAGCATCAGGCACGACAGCTGGCTCCGGCCATCGACCAGAATCGTGCAGGCGCCGCATTCGCCGGAGCCGCAGCATTCTTTGGTTCCGCCTATTTTGAGGTCTTCGCGCAACAGATCGACGACCCGTCTGTCTGCCGCGACCTCCAGCGACACCTGGTGCCCGTTCAATGTAAAGGATAGATTCATCGCATGGCCTCCTGTCCGGTATGCCGCAGCGCAGCCAGTACTTTTTCTGCATTCAGCGTGCCGCCGGCAATCCGCTGACCGGTCGCTGCCGTCAGTGCATTGGCGACAGCCGGCAATACGGCGTCAATGCCGATTTCACCGATGCCTTTCATGCCAAAAGGCCCGGCCGGTTCATGCGAACTCACCGGTACGGTCAGCATGTCGGGAACATCCAACGAGGTCGGCAAGATGTAGGTACTGAGGTCACCGGTCTTGATCCGGCCCTGTTCGACGGTAAATTCTTCGAACAACGCGTAACCCAGCCCCTGTGCCGCGCCCCCCTGCACCTGTTGTTCGTACAGCTGTGGATTGAGCACCCGCCCGGCATCGATACAGCTTAACAACTCGCAGACTTCGGTTTCGCCGGTCAACGTGTCCACTTCCAGCGCCACCAGCTGCACGCCATAGGAGGCAAGTCGGTGGGGAAAACCATGCGTGCGCAGGTTTGCGCCGCTGTCGAGCGGCTGGTCGTTGACCGGTGCGGTATAGGAAGCGGTAGCCATTCTTTCCGTATCATCCATCAGCGCCGCCACGAGCGGCAGCGGCAGGCTGCGCCCGGAAGGAACATGCTGCAGCCGTCCCGGCAGTAGAACCATATCTTCCAGTTTCACGCTGTGCAACAGCTGAAACGAAACCATCAGCGCCGCCCGGGCTTTGATCCGTTCACCGAGCAGCTCCGCCGCCCGGATCATCGCATTGCCATAGGTAAAGGTCGTCCGGCTGGCCGAGGCCGAGCCCGAAGGCAGCGTCCTTGCCGTATCAGGGAACACCAGTTCCATCGACTCCAGGGGTTGGCCGAGGATATGCCCGGCAATCTGCGCATAGGTGCTGGCATTGCCCTGCCCCATATCCGATACGCCGACATAGACCCGCAGGCGTCCGTCAGCGAGAAGTTCCAGTTTTGCATTGCCACAGTCGGCAATAGCCGGACCATAGCCGATACTTTGGGCTACGGCCGCGATGCCGATACCGCGTCGTTTAAAATGGGGCGCCGCCGCCAGCCAGCCCTGACGCTGTTGCCAGAGTGGATGACGCGCCAGTGTATCGAGGCATTCACAAATCCCCACCGTACCGGTCAGATTGACGCCTGTCGGCGAGACATCGCCGCGCACGACGGCATTTTGCCGCCGCAGTTCGAGCGGATCAAATCCGCCGGCCCGGGCCAGTTCATCGATAGCCTGTTCCATCGCCGCCGCGACCTGAGGCACACCAAAACCGCGGAACGCGCCGGCAACCGGATTATTAGTATAGACAGCTGCGCCGTCGATTGCCACATTGGGGATGCGGTAAGGTCCGCCGGCATTTTCCATCGCCAGGGCAAAGACTTCCGAACCGAGCGACGCGTAAGCACCGGTATCAAACAGCAGACGGGCCGACAATGCCTGCAGTTCACCCTCCGAATTGCAGCCGAGCGTATACTCGGCCTGCAACGGGTGCCGTTTGGTACCGGCCAGGATGCTTTCTTCGCGTGAATACCATAGTTTTACCGGTCGACCGCCGCTGTGCATCGCTGCCAGAGCCAAAAAACCCTGCACCGTGATTCCATCCTTGCCGCCAAAACCGCCGCCCAGACAGGGTGCTATCACTTGAATTTTTGCCGGCGACACCCCAATGGCCTCGGCCAGTTCCAGTCGGTCACGAAATGGCGTCTGGGTTGACACGGTCATTGTAAGGGTTCCATCGCTTTCCAGCTGCGCCACGCCAGCCTGGGTTTCCAGGAAAGCGTGTTCCTGCCAGGTCGTCGATACAGTCAACGTAACCTTATATTTGACTTGCGTCAGCGCCGCTGCCACATCGCCACGCCGGATTTCACCGCCAATCAGCAAATTGCCGGCCGGCCTTTGCGGATGCAAAATCGGCGAATCGGGCTGCTGCGATAATACCGGGTCAAACAGAGCCGGCAACACTTCATACTCGACCCGAACCGCAGCTATCGCCGCTGCCAGAACGTCTTTACTCTCCGCCACCAGCAGCGCCACCGCGTCACCATAATGGCGAACCCGTTCATCGGCCAGAATAGGCTGGTCTTTTTCAAAAATCCCCAACCGGTTACTGCCTTTGATATCTTTATAAGTCAGCGCGGCAACGACACCGGGAATTGCCAGCGCCGCCGCGGTGTCGATCGCCACGATCCGTGCATGCGGATGTTCCGACCGCTTCACGCCTGCCCACAGCAGGTCCGCCGGATAAAGGTCTGCGGCAAATACCGCAGACCCTCTGACTTTATCAATTGCATCGAGTCGGGGCGCGCTGCAGCCAACTTCGCGAACAAAGCCGGCAGCCGGACGATTATTTATTGACATGCTGATCGACAAATTCAACGGCGGTAGCCAGCGTTTTCAGTTTCATCACATCGGCGCCGCGCATCTCAAACTCGAACGCCTCTTCCATATCTGCCAGTATCCAGCTGAAGGCCAACGAGTCGATCCCCAGTTCGGCCAGTTCGCCGGTTGCCGTAATTGCCTCCGGTTTGATCCCAGATACCCTTTTGCCGATAATCTCCCTGAGTTTTGCTTCAATCTGTTGTTTGTTCATCTTCCTGCCGCCTCCTTAATTTTTCTTTATAGAGATCTTTATTTTTCCGCCAATTTTTGCACTGCCAATTCCCGCAATATAAATTTTTGCACCTTACCGCTAGCGGTCAGCGGATATTCATCTACAAAAAAGAAACATACCGGAACCTTGTGGATCGCAATCCGTTCACGACAGTATTTTTTCAGTTCCAGACTGCTGACAGTTTCTCCTCTTTTTAGCCGGATAAAACACACCGGTTCTTCGCCGTAATACTCGCAGGGAACACCGACCACCTGGGCATCGGCAACCTGAGGGTGCGTTTGCAGGAACGCTTCGATTTCCGCCGGGTATATATTTACGCCGCCGCGAATGATCAGGTCCTTGATCCGCCCGGTAATTGAAACAAAGCCCTGTTCATCCATGCCGGCCAGGTCGCCGCTATGCAGCCAGCCGTCGGGGTCCAGCGCCTTGCGGGTTTGATCCGGCATATTGTAGTAACCGGTCATGATCGACGAACTGCGGATGCAAAGTTCGCCATGCGTGTTAGCTGGCAGGTTCCCGCCGGTTTTCGGGTCGATGATTTTCGCCTCATAGCCTGGCAGCACCCGGCCGACGCTGCCCAGACGCTGCTCCAGCGGATCGCCCGGCGCGGTGAATGTGGCGCCAAGCACTTCGGTGGAACCGTAAAGAATGCAGAACTCATGCGCCCCCATCTTTTCAATAACAAACCGGACCAGCTCGGGGGCGCAGACCGCACCGGCCCCGTTGCCGCCGCGCAGTGACGACAAGTCATACGGTTGACTTTTCATTTCTTCCCTTGCCGCCACGAACATGGTCGGAGTGCCGGTCACCTGGCTGGCCCGCGACTGTTCCAGCACCTTCAGAAAATTCGGTGCTACGAAGCGTTCCAACACCGCTACGGCACCGCCAAAATACAGCGCCGAAAAAATGACCAGACAACCGTAGGCATGAAAAAACGGCAACGGCACGCAGGTGATATCATCGGATCGAAGTCCCTGCCGCTCGGCCATCGCCAGCGGATTGCGCAGATAGGCAAAATGATTGACCATCGCGCCTTTGGGCGCACCAGTGGTGCCGGAGGTATACTGGAGTGTAAAAATGTCGTCCGGCTTGACCTGCGCCTGCCGCTGCGCCAAATCCGCTGCCGTCACCTTCGCCGCGCCGGCGAGAAATTGCCGCCAGGGCAATATATCTGCTGCCGGCGATTCGCCAAATAAAACAACCTGCCGCAATTTAGGCAGCCGGCTGCGCACTTGCTGCAGCGTCTCTATATACTCACCTGGCCGCGCAGCTCCGTCAGCCATAAACAACAGGACGGTGTCCGACTGGCCCAGCGCATATTCCAGTTCAAAGGCCTTGTAGTTGGTATTGATCATCACCAATGGAACGCCGACTCTGGCAGCGCCAAATTCGACCGCCAGATATTCCGGCACGTTCGGGGCCCAAATCGCGGCATGCTCGCCGGGTTGCATGCCAATCGCCAGAAGTGCTGCCGCCACTTGCCCGGCTTGCGCATGCAGTTCGGCAAAACTGATGGTTAGCTCGCGCAGCGGATAGATGAGCGCCGGTTTGTCAGGGAACAGCAAGGCCCGTCGCTGCAAAAAATCGCCCAGCGTCAGGTCTGTAACGGCTAACCGGTCCAGTCGGACCATTTCTTTGAGCTGACGGGCTCTTTTTGTCAATAGGCAGATGCTATCAAAGTCTGGTTCGTCCAACGTTTTTTGCATCAATAGACCGTCATCGTCAAACCACCGCGGCAGAGCGCCGCCGAAGAAGTAGCCCCGTTGCCGCAAAATCGTCACCGCAGCGCCGATAGCCGGTTCGGTCAAGCGCAGAAACACCTGCTTCACCACAGCACAAGCGGCGGAAGCCTCGCTTTCCAGCTGCGCCAGTCTGGTTTCAAAATCAGCACCGATTACCTGCACGGTGATCCGGCTTACTGCGGCACCGTCAAAATTCACAAGCTCAGCCACGGTAGTGCTTCCGGCCGGCAGCGGCGCCGTCGCCGGTTCGAAGCGATGTCCCGCATCGATCGCCGCATAAATGAACCGCAGCTGTTCCTCATAAACTGTCGGCAGATAAATCGTCTGCGGTTTCGACCCAAACGAACGGAATACCAGCAGTGTCGAAACCCGGTTGTTGGAGACGGGTACAGGGCCAAACGCCTGCGTGTACGATTCCGCCGGCATCAGGTCGACTTCCAGGCCAGTTTCCACATACCCGGTTTCTCTGGTCATCATCTGGGTAAACAAATGGTTGCAGACGGCTTCGCCCCAAATCTGCTCCAACCCATGCCGGTCAGGAATTTTTGCCAGTGCATAGTTCATCAGGGCAAAAGCGACCTCCGTCTGACGGTAGGCGTGGCGGACCATCAGCTGCCCATGCTCGTACAACCGGGGATTCGGCGGTGAAGAACGATAAAAAGCCACATGGCCGACCACTTCTCCGTCAGCAGAACGGGCCACGGCCCGCCAACTTTCGCCGCACGTATCCTGGCGGATGATTTCCGCCGGGTCATACACCGCTTTTACCGGATAATTATCACCATATACCTCACGGTACAGTTCAACAATCCCTGGCGCATCATCAGCCTGAAACAGGTCTAGTTCCCAGGTCAGCTCCATATCCCTCAACCGCCTTTTTATCGCATCATTGATCTATGCAAAGAACCGATTAGCTCTCAGCGGATAACTTCGTTACCTGCTTGCGGCAATCCTGCAGCAACCGTCGCAGTAAAACCAGCGACAGAACAGCGGTAAGGGCGCTGGCGGTCGGATGGCTCCAGTAAATGCCTTCCTGACCCCAGTGCCCGGCAAACCAATCGGCCAAAGGAACCCGCAGACAAACCAGATACACAAATATCTGACCCATCATGTAGACCGGCCGCTTCATTCCCTGTGACATCCCGGCCACTGCTGACAAGAGCGGCATGAACAGCAGTGATAACGCTGACGCCTGCATCGCGATTCCGCCAAGCAGTTTCAGCTCCGGTGTCGGTCGAAACAAACTGATTGTTTGCTGCGGAAAAACGAAAAAAAGCAACGAAGCCGGGATAATAACAGCCCAAGATACTTTTAAAAAAAATACCAGTCCCTGCCATACCCTGTCATAGTCCAATCGTCCCAGATTGAAACCGGTAAAGGTTGCCAAGGCATTGCCGAGCCCCATAATCGGCAGCATCACCATCATTTCGGTGCGCGACATTAAATTCCAGGCACCGACCGCCACCGCGCCGAAACGGACCAGAATTCCGTTCAGCAGCATCAGCGCGATCGGAGTGATTAGGTACGCCGCTGTAACAAACAACCCCTGCTTGAGGATTTGCCGCCAAATCTTCAGACTGCCTGCCTGCGGCAACCATCGGAGAGTTTCCCCCAGCAGGGTCCGCAGCCGATAGCCGATATATAAGGCAGAAAGGCACTGGCAGGTAAATGTGGCGGCAGCAGCGCCAGTCAGTCCCCAGCCCAGAACAAAAATGAATATCGGCGCGAGCATGATATTAAAGATGTTGCCGAGCAGCATGGCTTTCATCGGGGTTACCGTATCGCCGCGCGCCGTAAACAAAGCCTCAACAGTCATCACATAGCCCATCGGGAAGAAACTCGCCACCAGCCAGAAAATGAATCCTGTCCCCTGAACCGCCGTGTCCGGGTCGGCGCCCAGCGCCAGATAGAATGCCTGCCCGGCCGACGACAGCATCAACGGGGAAAACAAGGCCATAAACAGCATCATCAAGGGGAACACGGATCCCGCAATCTTGTGCGCGGCAGCTTCATCGCCGGCGCCACGGGAAAAACTCATCAAAATTACACTGCCCATCGCCACACCCTTGGCCAGCGACAGCGCCAGATAGGTCAGCGGCAGCACCAGTGAAATTGCCGCCAGCGGCGTTTCGCCCAGCCATGATACAAAAACGGTATCGGCATAAGCGTACAGGTTCTGGAAAAACAGCGACACCATCAGCGGCAGCGCCAATCGGCCCAAAACATGCGAAACTTTTCCCTGGCCCATATCAACGGCTTGCGACAAAATCCCATCACTTCCTTACTCAGGATATTTTCGCCAAAATCGCCGTTTCACCTGCAAATACAAGTTTTTCAGCAGGATTTTGAATATAAATATAGTATAACTTCCAATAGGATCAAACCTAAAGCTATGGGGATGGATTTTCCATGTCATGTCTATATCGTTATATCTTAATAATAGGCAGCTATTTTATGTTACTAAGCCTGTTGCCCGGTAGCGCAGCTGCCAGTCAGGTTTATGGACATTTATACTTTGCCGAAGCACTATTGCAAACCGAAGCCGGCAGTTATCTGGCCCGGCAGGGCAACACCCGCGCAGCGTTTTTGCTCGGCTCGCTCTCGCCGGATTCGGCCTGGATCGGCCACATGCTCTCCCAGCCGGAGGTGCGCGCCCGCTTAATGCAAAGGTACGAAGTCAAATTCCCCCTTGATCTGCCTGAACATTCTTCTTACATTGATGACATTCACCAGAAATCGCCCAGTCAGTTTGCCTTACAACTACTCCGGGCAGCACAAACCGAAGAAGAACAGGCCTTCGCCATCGGCTGGTTATCGCATTACGCGGTCGACGCGTTCGTACACGACCTGATTAACCGTCATGGCGGTTATGTCAGCAATCCGGACCTGTTTGATTCAACGGCGATGAAACAGCACGATTACCTGGAAGCCTTAGAAATGAGGCATGTCCTGCAACTTAATGGGGTACGCTTGCGCGAAGCTGCAGACGCAGCGAAACAATCAAAACTGCCGCTGCAGTTGTTGCATGGTGTTTTTGCCGATACGTACCCCGGCAATCCCTATTATGCGGAGTATCGCTCAGACTTCAACCGGTTCATGGCCCTTTCATCCCACTTGATGTTTGACTCAACCCGTTGGTATGGATATCAGTCCCAGCACACTCCGGCGGAAATCGAACGAATGAAAAAATTAATTCGCCGGTTTCGTCCGCATCAGGGAAAGCTTTTAGAAATCCTGCCCGATTTACCTTCGTTGAAAAAATATGCAGCGGAAAAATCAACCGGCCAATTTTTGCCGGACTGGCAGCTACGATCCCGCCAGCAAACAGACAGCGCTCACTCACTCCTGATTAGTGCCACGGCCTATTATTGGTGGCGAAACCGCGCCAATAGCCTCATAGCCAGGGAAATCGCCGCCGAAACATTCAACCGGCTTCAGGACGAACTGCGCCGCATCAATCCTGCCGACAACTTGATGCAGCCACGTCAGCTCTACTAAAGCCAGTATAACGCACCAATTGAAAGGACATTAGAAAACCCGGCTTTCGCCGAGCTTCTGGCGACAGCGAAGGCCGTGGTTGCCCTTATGTCGACAAGATATATTCTTATACTTTCTTATCGACAAAAAAGGCGGGACCGGCAATGCCAGTCCCGCCTTTTCTCACTTATTACTTGTCGAACAACTTGCTCAGGGCAAATTTGTTCACCTGGCGATTGAGTTTG
>CAYLSL010000022.1:0-25030 GCA_964386615.1 uncultured Veillonellaceae bacterium | reverse complement strand
AACCCTCGTAATCAGCTTGGAAGGCTGACACTCTACCATTGAGTTACACCCGCATTGTTTATGGTCGGAGCGGCAGGATTCGAACCTGCGACCCCCTGCTCCCAAGGCAGGTGCTCTACCAAGCTGAGCCACGCCCCGTCGATGCGAAGATTATTGTACTACACAATCTCTGCGAGTGTCAAGCTTTATAATTGTTTTTGCGGCAACTCTTTACGACGGTTAACGCCCGATCCGTGCCGCTGCACGAGCCCGAACTTCTTCCGGATCCACTTTTACCCGGGCCACACCCGTTTCAATCGCCACTTTCGCTACAGCAGCGGCAACCGCAGGGGCTACGCGCGGATCAAATGCGTCGACAACAACAAAATCATCACGCAGATCCTTTTCTTCTACCAGTCCGGCAATCGCATAGACAGCCGCCAGTTTCATCTCCTCGGTGATACTGCTGGCCCGCACATCAAGGGCGCCACGGAACAAACCGGGAAACACAGTAACGTTGTTCGTCTGATTCGGCGCATCCGAGCGGCCGGAACCATAAACACGAACGCCAGCTTCTTTCGCTTCAGGATACATGATTTCCGGTACGGGATTAGCCATTGCCAACACGATCGAATCCTTGGCCATGCTGGCAACAATTTCTTTGGTAAACAATCCTGGTCCGGATACGCCAATCAGCACATCGGCACCTTGGGCCATTTCCACTAGATTGCCTTTTCGTTTATCGTGATTGGTATTCTTGGCCAGTTGTTCTTGTATCCGGTTGAGGCCAGGCATTCCGTCATATAGCGCGCCTTGCAGGTCAACCATGACCAAGTTTTTGGCCCCGGCACTGACCAACAGGCGTCCGATAGCTGTACCAGCGGCGCCAGCGCCATTTACAACAATGCGAGCCGTGCCGATTTCTTTCTTAACCAGGCGTAAAGCGCCAATCAGCGTGGCTAGCGCCGCCACAGCCGTTCCATGCTGGTCATCGTGGAAAACCGGAATATTCATTTCAGCCTTCAAACGGTCTTCAATGTCATAGCATTTGGGTGAAGAAATGTCCTCCAGATTAATCCCGCCAAATGTCGGTTCCAGCAATTTCACCATTTCAATGAATTTTTCCGGATCTTTCGTATCCAAACAAATGGGAAGTGCGTCCACATCAGCGAATACTTTGAACAGAATTGATTTCCCTTCCATGACAGGCATCGCTGCTGCCGGTCCGATATCACCAAGGCCCAGAACCCTTGTCCCGTCGGAGACCACCGCCACCATATTGCCACGGCAAGTCAGTTCGAATGAAAGATCTGGATTAGCCTTGATATCCTTGCAAGGTTCCGCCACACCCGGCGTATAAATGATGCTGAGCTCTTCACGGGTCGTCAATGTTGTTTTCGGACAGGTCGACAGTAATCCATGGTGTTCTCTACGCAATTTTAATGCCTCTTCCCGGATATCCATCCTCATCCCTCAGCTCTCATTTTATTCATTTTACGCAGCAATTTGCTGGGCAAAATGTTGAATTAATATATTCTACATAATGAGAAATTTTCCTTCAGGGTAGGCTAATCAACTGAGGGTTAATTTTTGTTGATTCTTCAGTAAGTTCCAAAATACCGAACGAACCGTTTTTGCCACGCCGCGGTAACGAGCTGCTGCCCGGATTAAAGAACAGAATACCGGCATCCGACTTGACCAGCGCCTGATGCGTATGTCCGTACACGACGATATCGGCTTCATAACGCAGCGCCCAGGCGGCCAAATCCTGCGTGTCCTGTTTTACACAATGGCGGTGCCCGTGTGTAAGCCAGATATAAAACCCTGCCAGTTCAACAAATTCATCCGGCTTCGCTTCATTGCGTCCATCACAGTTTCCCGCCACCATCAGTACCGGCGCCGTGGTCAGCGTAGCCAAGATCAACGCATCCCGGCAGAAATCACCGGTGTGCAGCCATAAGTCAACTGTGCCGGCCAGAGAAACCGCCTGATTAAGTGAGAGAAAATCACCGTGACTATCGCCGACTATGCCAATTCGCACCATTTTATGGTTCTACTTTGACTGCAGTTGCTTTTGCAGTTTTTGTTTTAAAACCTTCAATGCATTTCCACGGTGACTGATTGTGTTTTTTTCCTGCACCGTCATTTCCGCCAACGTTTTCTGCCGTTCAGGCATCCAGAACAGCGGATCATAGCCAAACCCGCCATCTCCCTTGGGTTCGGTCAGGATGATCCCCTCGCAAGTTCCGTCTGCCAGCAGCAGCGAACCATCAGGCCCCGCCAAAGCCAATACGCTGCGAAACCGGGCGGTGCGTTTCTCCACTGGCACGTTCTGCAGAGCCAGCAGCAGTTTTTGGTTATTTGCAGCGTCCGTTGCACCTTCACCGGAGTATCGGGCCGAATACACGCCGGGCGCGCCATCCAGGGCATCCACTTCCAACCCGGAATCATCGGCCAGGCAATACTCACCGGTATGCTGCGCATAATAACGCGCTTTCAAGATTGCATTCTCGCTAAATGTCACGCCGGTTTCTTCGGCATCCGCCAGTCCTTCGTCAGGAATACCGCTGACCTCAAACGGCAATTCTGCCAAGGCCTGCCGAATTTCGCGCACTTTTCCCGCGTTGCGGGTGCCTGCGACAATCTTGTTCATCGGCTATTTTCCCACCCTTGCCGCCAGATCGCCCAGCACGTCACGCTGCATTTGCATCAGCCGGCGAATTCCCGCTTCGCCAAGCTGCAGCATGGCATCCATTTCCTGCCTGCTGAACGGCGCCTGTTCGCCGGTCCCCTGGACCTCGACAAAGTTTCCGCCGCCGGTCATGACCAGATTCATGTCAACGATTGCCGACGAATCTTCTACATAGCAAAGGTCCAGCGCCGGCCCTTCCTGTAAAATACCGACGCTCACCGCCGCCAGAAAATCGCGTACCGGGAATGTAGCCGTTTCGGCGAAGCCAATCCTGTTCAATGCATCCACCAACGCGACAAATGCGCCGGTGATCGAGGCGGTACGCGTGCCACCGTCAGCCTGAATGACATCGCAATCCAGCCAGATTGTCCGCTCGCCGAGCGCCTTCAAATCGACTACACTACGCAGAGACCGTCCGATCAGACGTTGAATTTCATGAGTTCTGCCTGTCAATTTCCCTTTGGCGGACTCACGTTGGTTACGGGTACCGGTTGAGCGTGGCAACAGCGAATATTCTGCCGTCACCCAGCCACTGCCGCTGCCTTTGAGAAACGGCGGCACTTTTTCTTCCACACTGGCGCTACACAGTACCCTGGTGTCCCCCACTTCAATCAATACCGAACCTTCGGCAAATTTCAGATAGTCCCGTTGCATTTTTAGCGGGCGCAGCTCATCTGCCGCCCGTCCATCAACTCTTTGCATTGTACATTGCTCCTTCATGCTTAATCTTATATTCTGCCGCAACGATCTTCGCGTTTATCCTGCAGCACAAAATATTGATGATCTCGTTGCCTCTGCGCTTTAATCAGCTCATCTTTGCCGCGCTCACGACAGCCTGGACAAGACTCTTGCTGCAACACCGCCGCGAAGGCAGATTTTTCGCCGGTGCGGCTGCCGCTCGATTCCGTCGATATCGTCATATAACCTGGACAGTGTGGACAATAATGGATTATTTCCCGTTGATGCTCCATGATTTGACTGTCGTCATAGTAAATATCCCGTTCGCGTTGCCAGACGCTGCCGGCTGCCGCCAATGCGGAGCGCCGCAATTGTTCACGGTTTGCCCACTTGTCTTGCCAATCGGCGATCAGCTTTTGGATGTAAGCCGTCGTCGCTGCAGACTGAACCGGTGCCCGGTCCAGATCGGGTTCCATTACCCGGCGATAGTCCAGTCCGGCCATCGCCAAAATGATCCCGACATTCACATATGGCAGGGCGTCTTCGATGGAGTAACCGCCTTCCAGTACCGCAACGTCGGCCCGCAGTTTTTCGGCCAAACGGGCGTATCCCTGTGCCGTCACTGCCATGTTGGCCAGCGGGTCACTATAGTGGTTATCCTGTCCGGCGGAATTAACGATCAAGTCCGGCTGAAAATCAGCCAGCATCGGCAGCACCAGATCATCAAGCACTGCGTGCAGTCCCTGGTCAGTTGTTCCTGGTGGCAGCGGAATATTGACCGTCGACATTAACGCTGCCGGGCTGCCGGCTTCATTGGGAAATCCACTGCCCGGATACAACGTGCGTCCATCCTGATGAAACGAAATAAACAAGGTATCCGGATCATGGTAATAAATATCCTGGGTTCCATCGCCATGATGGACGTCGGTATCAACGATCGCCACCCGGCGCAGGCCATACTTCCGCCTGAGCGATTCAATCATCACCGCTTCGATGTTAACGGCGCAAAATCCCCGGGTTCCGTGCACCACCCGCATCGCATGGTGTCCGGGTGGACGTACCAGGGCAAACGCCCGTGCTGTTTCACCGCGAAGTACCGATTCCGCCGCCGTGATCGCTCCGCCAGCCGAAACCCGGTGTGCATCGGTAATCAGGGAGGCGAGATCCGGCACGCCGATGTGAACCCTTTCCAAGTCAGTCATTGATGCCAGTCGCGGTTTATACTCGCGGATCTGCGCCAAATCGAGCAAGCCTTCTTCCAGAACTTGATCGCGGGTAAACAGCAGACGTTCTTCCCGTTCGGGATGCGTAGGCGATATTGCCCAGTCGAATGCAGGAAAAAACACCAGTCCCAAAGGTTTTCCATTTGCATGGTTCATGTCCCTGCACCTCCCGCCGCGCTGTAGGTCAGACTGGCGATAATCCCCGGCTTAATCTGTACGCCGACATGGATAATCTTGCCGACGGTACTGAAGCCGCGCACCAGATTGAATTCTTCGGCAAACGTGGTTTCGATTTCATCCGCTGTGATTCCAGCCGAAGCGGCCATTTCCCGCAAATGCAACGCTGCCTGTTTACCGGCCTGCTGAATCGAGTATCGCCGGTCAGTCAGCGGCGCACGTAAACCGAGTTCAGGCACGGTATATTCTCCCGCTGCCGTGTCTGCTCTCAAGCTGATATGCAAGGTTGGGCGGGCTAGTGCAGCGCCGAGAGCGTTGGCGACCATCGCCAAAGGCGGCACTTGCCAAGCCATTTCCAATTTTTTGGCTATCAACGGCGTCAGGCCGGCCGCACCGCCGCCCACACCGATCAACAGCTCCGGTCGCAGCAATTCTGGTCGGACGATGTCTTCCACTTTATACACCGGCGCCGCCGCTTCGACCGCCAGCAATTCACGCACCGCCGCCGCCACGATTTCCGCCGCCTGGTCAATAATGACCTGCGCCGTTTCCTGCAAAGATTTCCCGGGAAATAATAGTCGCTGTATCGCCGCCTCGGCCAGCCCCCTATCGCCAAAATCAGACAGTCCGGCGACGATCAGTGCATCGGTCACTGTCGGTTCCGCGCCACCGAGCGCCATAGCCGGCCCCTTGCGCTCCGGCCCGATCAAAAGCTGATCGCCAGCCCGGCGCAACCAGCTGTCGCCGCCTAGCCCGATCGATTGTAGGCGAAAAGTACGAACTGCGGTGATATAACTGTCGATGGCGGCTCCCTTGGCGTCCATGAGCGGCGCACCGCCTTTCCAGAGAGCGATGTCGGTTGTGGTACCGCCAATGTCCAACGACACAGCAGGTTTTACGGGCGGACACAGTCCCACTACGCCCAGCACGCTGGCCGCCGGCCCGGTAAAGATCGATTCCACCGGCAGTTCGCGCGCCTTTGCCAGCGGCAGGGTTCCGCCATCGGCTTTTAAAATCAGAATCGGCGCCCGAACACCGCGCGCCGCCATCGCTTCTGATACCGCATCGGCAAAATCACTGAAACACGGCCAAACTGCCGCATTGTAATAGGCGGAGTTGGTCCGGCGGATAAAGTTTAAACTGCCGGAAACCGCAGCGCCACAGGCGATATGCAATGGTTGCATTTCGGCGGTCAGAATCGCTGCCACCTTTTGCTCCTGGGTTGGGTTGCGCACGGAAAATTTGCCACTGACTGCAAACAATTTTGCTTCCGTCAGTCGACTACAGGTTTGCTTTACTTCGCCCCGATCCAGTTCCTGCCGCTCCCGTCCCCGATGATCGACATAGCCGGACAGCACCACCGGCTCCGCCGCCAGGCGTCCCTGCCAGTCAGCGCCCGGTCCGGGGATGATGAACAGTCCTACCTTGGCCAACTTGCCTTGCACAATCGCATTGGTCACCAACGTGGTCGATAGCGCTACCCGTTCGATACGCTGGGCCTCGACTCCCTGCAGTATTTCATCCAGCGCCGTCAAAATGCTTGTCAACACCTGACCATGTTCGGACGCGACCTTGATCTGCCGAACTACTTTTGCACCATCTAGCAATACTGCATCAGTATATGTGCCGCCGACATCAATTCCGACCAACATGCTGGTTGCTTCCTTTCATTGCCTGAATTGCACAACCGATCGCGCCGTTGATTTGCGGCTGCGGCGGCACCACCACTTCGCTGCCGGTTTCCTCGCGCACCCAGTGGGCCACGGCCGGGCCGAGCGCTACACCGCCGGTAAATACCACCGTCTTACTTGCCAAGGCCAGCAGCATCGGTTTGATGCGGCGAAAAATCGAATAGTTGACACCGGCAGCCAGTTCCGCTACCGGCACCCCTTCGACGATCCGGCCGATCAGTTCCGATTCGCCGAAAATCGCGCAGGTGGCCGACAATTCAGTCGGATTCAGATAGTATTGACTCATTTCATCGAGCGAAATTCCCAGCACCGTCGCCATGTTTTCCAGATAACGACCGGTACTGGCCGCGCATTTGTCGTTGAGTTGAAAATCATCCATGCGCCCGCCGCGTACCCGGATCACCTTGCTATCCTGACCGCCCAGGTCGAGCAGTGTAAAATCAGTCAACCCGGTCTGCCATAGCGCGCCGATCGTGTGAGCCTTCAATTCGGAAATGATTTCCGCGCCGACGATGTTCAACGAATTACGCCCATAACCGGTCACCGTCAATAACGATGGCGGCTGGGAAATCAGTGCGTCAAAATCAACGGCAAACCCATCAGCGGTATGCACACCGCACTGTTTATAAAAATGAGCGGTTTCCACCACTTTTTGCTCTATAATCGTCGTTCCGTCAAATACGACAATCTTGACTGCCCGACTGCCGAGATCCATCCCGCAAAACACCGGCATCCCTCACTTCAACATTTCGATAAACCCGTCGAGCCGCAGACGGGTCCTGGCATCCAGACAGCCCGGCTTGTCGCCTTCGATCGTCAGGATTGGCAGGTCTAATTTTTTTCGCACGATCATATCTTCGATCTGCCGGTAACAGAAACTCTGCACATAATGAATCACGCCGTCTAGCTGGCGGCGCTCCGCCTCGGCCAGAATATCTTCGATCCGGTAGAAAATTCCGTGCGGGTAGGTGTAGCGGCGATACTGCTCAATAATGTCCACTTCGTCATACGGCATCGCAAACTGACGCTGCACTTCATTAAATACGACCCGCGCGCCCATCGACTCGACATGATCGTACAGGTCGGGGAAAATCGGCGGCACTCCGATATAGCCCAAACGCAAATTTTGCTTGCGCGGCGGCGCTGTTACCGCAGCCGCCAGAAACGCATCCAGTTCCTGTTCAAACTTCGCCACGTCACTGTTGAAATCACTGCAGCAGATTTGCCACAAATGGTTATCCGCGCCACCAACCCGGTTTTCTTCCCAGGTCAACCTGTCCACCTCAGCGACTTTGCGCCGGATCCGGTCCAGCTCCGCCTTCACTTCCAGCACCATGTCCCAACTGGCCTCCAGCGCACTGGCCATCTTTTGCATCTGCAGCCGCAGCATGTCTACGTCGCGGTCAAACGGATAGGCAAAAGGAATAATCTGTACGCCGGCAAGCTGCCAGGTTTCCATCAATGCATGGGTATTGCTGCAATCGCCCTGTGTCACTGCCACCACCGCATCGACGCAGTCCGTATCGACCACCGTCGAATATAATCCCTTGATCCAGCCGCAGATATTGCGGGGATAGCCGGCGTCTTCCGCCGCTTCCACCCGCCGCACCGGGTCCGCTCCGGTAATAAATATGTTATTCAGATCCACCGGCACATGGCCGCCAGCCAGGATAATCTCGACCGGCACCGTGGTCGTCATGCCTATCCGCGCCAAAGGTTCCACTCCTTACTGCAATTCTGTTTCCATCATACTATGGAGCAGGGCGAAAAAAAAGAGGGGCTAGCCCCTCTTGGCGGCAGCAGCCGCATAGTTCTTGATAATTACAATTGGCGTCTGTTGGTTGGCATTGCCAAACGGATTGTCAATCAATATCCGTGATAGTTCCGCCGGCTGCAGTCCTTCAGTCACACCGAGCACCGCCGCCCGTTTAAGATCGTTGACATCGGCCACTGCCGCACCATAGCAGCCGAGTCGAGCTTTAATCGCTTCCGCCACCTTTACCGGTTCTTTCGGGCCAAATACCAGCATCTTGTCAAACGGCGGCATCGTCCCAGTCACATCATCGATCAGCGCCGCCTGTTCGCCGGCTAGCTTGTAAAACACGCCCGATTTGCCGAATACTTTGGCAATCCCGCCGACAATGAACGCAAACAATACCCGCAGTGCGCCGCCTTCGTCAATCGTCGCCTGCATACCGCAAGCGCTAGAGCAGCTGGAGTCGCGATGGACAAAGCGGGCCAACACATGCGCCAAAATACTGGGATTCATCTCTTCCGGCCGCCGGTAACGTCCCTGGGTGATTGCCACCACGCTTTCCGCCACCGATACCACATCATCCGGACCCATATCCGGGCCGGCATATTTTTCAATCACATCGACAATATTGTCCCGTTTGGTAACAATATGAGTTTTTACCGGAACCAGTCCAACTTTAGCGTCTTCCATTCCCATGCCCCCTACTTCTGCCCTCTGCTGTTTTGCATTGCGGCATGAAATTCTTCCATCGGCAGTTCCAGCATCGTTTTGGACAGATACCATTCGGCGCGGGCCACCACTTGATACACAATATTCAGAGGAAGATCAACAATCTGGGCCATCGCCTGGCGGATATCGCCATCTACTGCATCGAAACGCAGTGTAATTACAGCCACGTCGTTTTCCAGTTTTTCATTGGGAAACAGGGTTGCTTCCCAGTATCCATCACTGCGCGGGCAGGAAGCCACTGTTACCTTGGTGGTTAACTCCGCCGCCGAAAACTGTTCTTTCGGGATCCAGGGCCGGACAAACACATCCATCAGCGTCCCTTGCTGGGATCCCCGGTTACGAAACGGAACATTGAAAGAAAACACCATTTTATCAGCAGTTTCCTGTTCAAGCACTAGCTGGGAACGCCGGCTCGTATCAAAAATAAAATCTGCGTCTCCCTGTTTCCAGATATACAGCGCCAGCGCAAGGAACACCAGTCCCAGGAACGCCAAGAAATACCCCACATAAACCAACACTATGCCACTCCCCCATCTTTCGCCTGCCGCATGGCTTGAATCCTGTCATGGTAGAGTTGCGGCAACCGGGCGATCCGCCCGTTGGTTCCGGTAAACACATTTTGTGTCGAGCCTTCCGCCAATAAAAGATTATCCTCGTCCCGCAACACGCGGTAGGAAAAACATAGTTTGGCCCGCGAAAACTCGACCAGTTCCGCTTCCACTCGAATGGTTTCATCAAAATGGGCCGACTGGATATATTTGCACTGAACATCCGTGATCGGAAACAGAATGCCTGCAGCAATCAATTCCGGCAACATGACATTGGCCCGGCGCAAATACTCCACCCGTGCCATTTCAAACCAGCGCAGATAATTCGAGTGATGCACGACTCCCATCAGATCGGTTTCGACAAACCGCACCCGGTCTTTGATTGCGATCATTTTTTCACCTTTTCATTCCAGCAAGAATTTCAAGAATCCGCGCCACTGCATCGCGGATATTCGCAACCAAGGGACGGTTCTCCATGCCGACGATTTCAAAATGCCCCTGGTTTACCGGCACCAATATTTTGTGCGCTGCCGATAAAGAGATGGCTTCAGCCATGACCGGAGTGATTTCTCCCATCAGGGCATTGGGGATGAGAATGCCGATTGGCCCGGCAATCAGATCTGCGCTGCGCGCCATGACTTTCAAGGCATTTTCACCAGTTGCGCCACGTGCAGCGCCCGCTTTCACCATGGACTGCGTCGCCCAGGCATTGGTTCCCACACATACGATTTCGACACCGGCAGCTACCTGGCCCGACAGCTGAGATACCAACTGAGCGCCAATTCCGCCACCCATGCCGTCTATAACCAACACCAGCATGTCTGCCCCTCCTCAGCCCAACATTTTACGGTTCTCAACCAAAATCTAAATGTAAAAAAAGCACGCTCGCGCATGCACTGGTAACATTGGTGCGCCCGGCAGGAATCGAACCTGCGCACCCGGCTCCGGAGGCCGGCGCTCTATCCCCTGAGCTACGGGCGCATGAAGTTGTTTGGATGCCGGGTGTAATTATAGCATACGAAATCTGCCATGTCCACCACTGATATATTTTTCCATGTTATAATAAGCCATTGCACAGTACTACTGATACAGATGATACAGCGTTATATAGAGAGTTTACGGAGGAATTATTCATCTTGTTTAAACTAAAACCGGACTGGATGCCACAACCACTCGTTTTATTAGCCCTTAGCCACATGGTTACCGACCTTAGTCAAGGATCGTTGCCAATGCTGCTCCCCTCCTTGAAGAATGCGTTGGATCTTTCATACACGCAAATCGGCCTGCTTGTTTTGGTCCAGAATGTCACATCGTCGATTATTCAACCGATTTTCGGCGCAATCACCGACAAAATGTCATTACCCTGGCTATTGCCGGTCAGCGTGTTTTTATCCGGCCTGGGAATGGCGATTACCGGATTCATGACGTCCTATCAAGGCCTGATGTTTGCAGTCGTGCTCGGTGGCCTCGGCGTCGCAGGGTTTCACCCGCAGGCTTCCAAGTCTGCTCATTTTGTCAGCCCGGAAGCAATTCGCGGCCGCAGTATGGGTGTGTTTTCGGTCGGTGGAAATCTGGGCATGGCCATCGGCGCCGGATTTATGATGCTGTTGATGACCTCCGCCGGCGGACTCCACAATACGATCTGGTTCGTGCTGCCTGGAGCCGTTACCGCCATTCTGCTCTGGCGCAATCTATCCAGCGTATCTCCAGCTTCGTTCCACCGGACCGGTGAAGCAAAACTGGCCACCCGCAAAGCCATCAATTGGAACATGCTGATTTTGCTGCTCACGTTTATTTTCTTCCGCTCTACCCTGCACGCCGGCCTGTCGACCTACATCCCGTTGTACTATGTCAATTACCTGAACGGCAGCCCTGTCCTCGCCGGTTATATGCTATCGCTGTTTTTAGGCGGCGGAGTGTTCGGGACTTTTCTCGGCGCCACGCTCTCAGACAAACTGGGACGTAAAACGATCATCGCCGGTTCAATGGTTGTCGTACTGCCGATGGTCATAGCCCTTCCCTATACCGGCGGCCTCGCCACCATGGCTCTCTTGACCTGCATCGGCTTTGTTCTAATTTCGTCCTTTGCCACAACGCTGGTCTTAGCACAGGAAATGATGCCCGGCTATGAAGGAATGGCTTCAGGCCTGACCATCGGTTTTACCATTGGCCTGGGAGGCCTGGGCGTAACCATTCTCGGTTATATCGCCGACCTCTATGGGATTCCGACTATTTTCAGCGTGCTGGCATTCTTGCCGATTATCGGACTACTGCTCTCCCTGCCCTTACCCGGCCGCCTGTTTCAAAGCGACCACCGTTAGTCAACGGCCAGCTGCCTGCTGGTTCAGTTCGCTCAGGCGGTCACGGTGTCCGATCACCAGCAGGATATCTCCCACTTCGATTGTTTCCGTCGCGGCAACATGGGTCATCAGCACTCCGTTGCGGTGAATACCGACAATCAATGAATCGTACTGTTCTTTAATACCGCACACCGCCAGACTGGTTCCCACCAACGACGAATTTGCCGCCACCCGGATTTCTGCGATATCAAGATGCAGTTCCTCATTATAAAAGACATTATCCATCAAATCGACAATAGCCGGTTTGGTCATTGCGGTCGCCATCTGGCGGCCGCCCATTATTTCCGGCGAAATGACATTGGTCGCACCGCTGCGTTTTAATTTATCGATTGCTTCCGACCGATTGGCCCTGGCAACAATTGAAAATGCGGGATCGGGATTAAGATTTCGCGCCGTCAGCGTAACATACACATTTTCTGCATCATGAGCAATCGTCGTTATAATGCCGCGTGCTTTCTTCACACCGGCGGTCAACAAAACCGAATCCAGTGTAGCATCGCCATGTATCGCCAAAATCCCCCGGTCAACCAGCCCCTGCCAAAGCTCAATATTCTGGTCGATCACTACAAAGGGCTGTTTTTCCTGTTGCAGGCGTTCCATCACCACATTGCCTACCCGGCCGGCGCCACAGACAATCACGTGGCCCGACAAATTTTCTATCCTGCGTTGCATGCCTCTCCTCCCCAATACATCGCGCAATTTTCCTTCCAGCACGACTTGAAATACCGATGTAAAAACATAAAATGCACTGCCCACGCCAAACAGAATCAGCGCAATCGTGAACAGACGGCCGGCATTGGTTTTTGCCACCACATCACCGTATCCTACCGTTGATACAGTGGTCACCGTCAGATAAAGCGCATCAATCAACGGCAGATGTTCCAAGATCATATAACCGATCGTTCCGGCCAGCAACAAGCTGGCAAAGGCGCCAATGGCCAGTGCTAAGTTTTTCGAAGCCAGACTGCCTCCCCCTTCCTCTTCAGGTTGGATTCAAAAAAGGATTCTACGGTTCACTGTCAAATTAACTAATCGGAACAAAATTTCGGATTGCAAGGAGGGCTTTCAACCAATGAAAAAATTCATCCAGTGGCACAACGATGTTTTTGGTGAAAAAGTAGTCAAAGCCTTGGCAAAAAATAACTTTCAGGCGTATTATGTTGCCAATCGTGCTGAAGCAGTCAGTAAAGTACTTTCGTTGATTCCTGCCGGCGCAACCATTGGCGTAGGCGGTTCCTGGACGCTAAAAGAACTGGCGATTCCAGACCAACTGGAAAAGCAGGGCCACGAAGTGTTCGACCACAACCGCCCGGGACTTACCATGGAGCAGTCAGTAGCTCTGCGGCACAAAGAGCTTTCCTGTGACGTCTTTATCTCCAGCACCAATGCGATTACGCTCGACGGCCAGCTCGTCAACACCGACGGTTCAGGCAACCGGGTGGCCGCAATGAGTTTTGGCCCCAAAAAAGTCATCGTCGTGGTTGGTGTCAACAAAATCGTCTCTGACCTTGATGCAGCCATGGAACGCATCGAACTGTACGCCGCGCCGATCAACAACAAGCGGCTTGACCGGCCTAACCCCTGCACCGTGGCCGGAGTATGCATGGACTGCCAAGGAGCCAGCCGCATCTGCAACATCACGACCATTTTGCACAAGCGCCCGCCGATGATTGACTTCCATGTGGTAGTCGTGGGCGAGGAGCTGGGCTTCTAGTCAAAAATCAGGCTTTCCTCTTTGATTCTACAGCTTTTGACAGCGAAAAACCAGTTATTAATGTAGAAAGCGGGCTCCCTATTTTCAGGGAACCCGCTTTTTCTATAAATGCATATTAATCTCGAACCAGTTTATTGCGATACATCCAACAATTTTCTCGTCTTGTCGACGATATTCATTTCGTTGTAGCCGGCAATCTTTTCATACTGTTTGGCGGCATCCGCCACCAGTTGGGGATCGCTGTCCAGTTGATAGGAGTTGAGGATGTTCTTGATCCGCAAGTTGAAACCATTGTCATTGTAACCTGGACCATCATCGACAGGCGCAGTCGATGTTTCTTCTTTCTTTTCTTTGGCTTTGACATTATAGCCAGTCAGGTCTTTGCCGATCAGTTTGCCGGCTTCCACCAGATTCGCCTCGCGCAGATACTGTTTGAACTGTGTTTTGGTCTCATTGGGCAGTTGTTTATAATCGCGAATGAAATCTTCCCGTTCTTCTTTGGGCATCTGCTTACGCAAATTGCGAATTTCAGACGGATAATCAGTCATTTGTTTTGCAATCAGTCCACCGGCGGCAACCGCTAATAACAACGGTAACATATCGCACCTTCTCTCCGGAAATTTTTACTTACAATGTCTACGCTAATAATATCGGATTTTCGCGCAAAATCATAAGTCCCGGAGTTCAACAATTATTTCTGTTTTGCAGTTTTATGAATCACGCGGCCAGTGGCTTGATGCGTCGGAGTAACCGTGACTTCGCAAATCTGTACATGAGGCGGCACACTGGCAGCATAAATGATGATATCGGCAATATCTTCAGCCGACAGAGCAGTGATCCCTTCATAGACCTCCGCCGCTTTTTTCTCGTCGCCATGAAACCGGACCTTGCTAAAATCAGTCTGGACCATGCCGGGTTGGATGTTGGTCACCCGAATCGGCGTATCCACCACATCCATGCGCAATCCATCGCTGATGAACTGAACAGCGGCTTTGCAGGCGCAATATACGGCGCCGCCGGGATAAGCATGAATACCCGCTATCGATCCGATATTCACCACCTGAGCGTTGCGTTGATATTTTAGCATCAGTGGCACGATGGCACGCGTCAGGTACAATAGTCCTTTGACATTTGTATCAATCATTGTGTCCCAATCGTCCAGGTTGCCTTCCTGCAGTTTTTCCATTCCCAGCGCGCCACCGGCATTATTGATCAAAATATCAATTCCCTGCCAGTCTGCCGGCAGAGACTGAACTGCCGCCAACACTGCCTCGCGGTTTCTCACATCGAGGCCGATCACAAGACTCTCCGTTTGATACATGGCTTTCAGCTGCTCGGCCAGCGCAGTGATCTTATCCAAACTCCTGGCACATAAAATCAATCTGGCGCCCGCTTTGGCGAAACGCTCCGCACAGGCTTTGCCAATTCCACTGCTTGCACCGCTGACAAAGACAATCTTTCCCTGAAGTACTGACATAATCGAAAACCTCCAAACGATTTATCTATACAATACGTGTGAATTCTTCAATTCGTGTTGCCAAAACATAGTTCCTGCTGTTCATGGCGATCAGGCTGATTGATGAAGTGCGATACCGATGCGGTGACAATCATTTAAACAACGTTCTTCTCAATTGTCAACCAACTCCACTTCCACTTTTCCTGTTTGGGACCTGTAAGCCGAATTGTAAACTCGGTGGCCGGCTTTTTCAATTCTCCAACTCACGGGCGATGCAGCATCCCAGAGAGCCTCTGCCACCTTGGCCGACGAAGGCGTAACAGGGCAGATTGTGAAACGGGCAGTGCACTCTCCGTTGCCAGCAGTCCGGCACTGCGCCATAAGCAATTGCGGATTCTGTTTTGAATATGCCGACAGCAAAACATCACTTGCAAATATCAATTTGAAAAAACCATGATTTTTTCGTGGATCCGGCGGCCCGTCTTGATACTTCATAGTCCGCATCGGCACGGCACAGCCGCCACGAACCTGAAACAGTTTCATATCGGAGACACTTTTTCGCCCTGCTGTTGTACCGTTGTAGAACTGAGCAATGACCTGCCAGACAAAATCTTCAGCAGAACCGGCCCCCGGGCCAATCACTCCCGCCGGAAGTTGGAGTTCATATACAGATTGTCCTGCAACTCCAGGTATAGGTTGCGATTCCCAGACAGGACGATCCTTATGGTAGATAATCACGGTAAACTCCAGACGCTGGGAAGATGGCGACAGTTGCGGGTTCGATTCCTTGACCCAGTTCATTTTCCATTGCAATGTGGGAGTGGCTGTCACGATTTCACCTGCAGGCATAATCAGTGTCGGTTTCAAATCGCTATGCCCGACGACAAATCCGACCGCCTCGGCGGAATGGACAGTGAAAGAAATCAATGCCAAGATGAAAAAAAACAGTCCCACGCTAGTCATCTTTCTCACATGAATCCCTCCCTGCAACTTTTCAGGACATTTACTGCCCTTCCTTAATCACATGTTACCACCAGGCAAAATGAAATTCCAGCGAAATAAATACACATAATTTCAGCTATTCTGCAGCCCATCTTTTGCAAGCAAAACCCAAAATAAAAAAGACACTCAAAGGTAAAACCTTAAAGTGCCTTGAATTTGCGTGGTGGGCGATGACGGGATCGAACCGCCGACATCTTGCTTGTAAGGCAAGCGCTCTCCCGGCTGAGCTAATCGCCCGGGATTGGTGACCCGTGGGGGAATCGAACCCCCGATACCGCCGTGAAAGGGCGGTGTCTTAACCGCTTGACCAACGGGCCTCAAATGCTTTTTTATTATAAAGGACTGTCAGCAAAAAATCAATGCCCTGTGCTATAATTATTTTATCTTTATTTCCTTGGAGGTTAAACATGGACGCTCGCACTGTGCAATTAGCGCAAAATCTGATTCGTTACTCCACAGACCTGCAACCCGGTGAAAACATTCTGATCGAAATGTTTGACGATGCCCTGCCATTGGCGCAGGCGTTGGTAGATGAAGCATACCGCGCCGGCGGGGTGCCTTTCCTTTCATTAAAGAACAACCGGCTGCAGCGCAAACTGCTGTCCGGCGCTTCAAGCAGCCAACTGCAGGCTATTGCCGGCTGGGAATCGGCCCGCATGAACGCCATGCAGGCCTACATTGGCATCCGCGCCAGTGAAAACATCAGCGAACTATCGGATGTAGCGCCGGAAAAACTCAAGCTCTATCAGCAGGATTGGTTCAAACCGGTCCATTCCGAAATCCGGGTCAAAAATACCAAATGGTGTGTCCTGCGCTGGCCCAATCCTTCGATGGCCCAATTGGCAGGCCTTAGCAGCGAAGGTTTTGAAACCTTCTACTATAATGTCTGTAATCTGGATTACGCCAAAATGGACCGCGCCATGACGCCGCTGGTGGAGTTGATGCAAAAAACCGACCGTGTCCGTATCATCGGCCCCGGCACCGAGCTGAGTTTTTCGATCAAAGCGATCCCTGTCGTCAAATGCTCCGGCCTGCGCAATATCCCCGACGGCGAGGTGTACACCGCTCCTGTACGCAACTCCATCAATGGCACCCTTACTTATAATACCCCCTCGATTTATCAAGGGGTCACTTACGAAAACATCCAATTGAGTTTCGAAAATGGCCACATCACAAAGGCTACTGCCAATCTTACCGAACGAATCAACGAAGTGCTAAATACCGATGACGGTGCACGCTATATCGGTGAATTCGCCCTTGGCGTCAACCCCTACATCCTTAAACCAATGAAAGATACCCTGTTCGACGAAAAAATCCAGGGTAGTTTTCATTTCACCCCCGGCAATGCCTATGAAGAAGCGGACAACACCAACCGTTCGGCAATCCATTGGGATCTGGTCTGCATCCAGACCCCCGAATACGGCGGCGGCGAAATCTGGTTTGACGATCTGCTGGTCCGCAAAGACGGGCGATTTATTCCCGGCGAACTTTCACCGCTCAATCCGGAAAACCTGAAATAGACGATGAATCGCAAAAAAGAGGAAGCTGTGCCAGACAGCCTCCTCTTTTTTTATTTTTTTGATCTTTTCTACTTCAGCAATGCTTGCACGAAATTGGGCAACACAAAACTGCTGCGATGCAGGTCCAGATTATAATACCGGCTGCTAAATGGCATTGTTGCCGGCAAAACACATGTAGTCGGGTCCACCAGTTTTGATCCCATGGTAAAGCTGTGCAGCCCGCCCGGATAGAGCGGAATACTTGCCAGATACATCCTGGTAATCGGGAACAGCTCGCTGATATCATGATAGATCTTTTTGATCAGAGGTTTGTGATAAAACGGCGACTCTGTCTGTTGAACGAACAATCCGTCCGGTTTCAACGCCTTATAAACATCCTGGTAAAACGCCCTGCTAAACAAGCCTTCCCCTGGGCCGATCGGGTCGGAACAATCCACCAGAATCACATCATAGTGATTTTCGACCGCTTTCATGTGGGCAATCCCATCACCAATCATCAAATTCAGTTTGGGATGACCGTCCCGCATGGCCGAACTGATTTCCGGCAGATATTCTTTGCTGGCCTCGACCACCATGCCGTCGATTTCAACCATCTCGACACTTTCCACCGCCTGATGGCGCACGACTTCGCGCACCGTACCGCCATCTCCGCCGCCAATCACCAGGACTTTTTTCGGCGCAGGATGGGTAAACAGGGGCACATGGGCAATCATCTCGTGATAAATGAATTCATCAAACAGCGATGTCTGAAAAACGTCATCCAACACCAGCATTCTGCCAAACTCATAAGAATCGGCCACAACCACCTTTTGATAGTCTGATTGCCCGACAAATAAAGTCTCGCGAATCCGGCACGACATCCCCAGATTCTCCGTCTGTTTCTCCGTCAACCACAGTTTCATTTTTTATCCTCCTGCTTTGGCTCCGCACTCCGGACAAAATTTGGCGCCGGGAGTCAATTTCCCGCCACACTGTCCGCAAAAAGCCACTTGTTTTATCTTTGCCCCGCATTCCGGGCAGAATTTTACATTATTCGCCAGCGGCGCTTCACACTGGGGACAGGTCGCACGAACGCCGTCGCGCCAATCCTGCTCCGACAGGTGTTTGTCTTCTTCAGCCATCTGGGCGTGCGCCCAAACTTCTTCGACCGACTTACTGGCTTGCGCTGCCGCCATTTCTACACCCAGGTCGGGAGCACATTCTTTGCACAGGCCTTTTTTGTTATTCCAGCAACTCTTGCGACATACCCAGGTCGAACAGCGCGGGCATTGAATAAAATCGGGCTGGAGTTCGTTAATCGCTTCGACAAAAGCTTCATCGCGAGCCTGTTGCCAACCTGCCGACCGCACCCGTTCGCTGACATCGGCTGCCTGGCCGAACAAACCGCCAAATATGCTGCCAGCCGTGTCCAGTGCTTCGGTCAGCATACCGCTGGCCGAAGATTTGAACTTCGTCCGATATCCGGTACCGCAACGATCACAACAAAATTCAAACTGAAACCCTTTATTGGTACTCAAGTCATTGTAATTCCGGGTAAATTGGAAATGTTCAGCCACGCACTGCAACTCCTCTCGTTAACGGTTGTTCATTTTGCTCTTCGGCATTTACGCGATTAAATCCTGCTAAAAAACTCCATATCGTAGAAAAAGCACACCGAACATCAGAACCTGCATGATTACGACCGGAACCATGCTGCGGGCAAAATCGGCGCCAAAATAACGCAACGAGACCAGTAAACACAAATGCATCGGCGACAACATCTGTCCGGCAGTCCCCATGACAAAGCCGATCGATACAGCAACCAGGTCCCCCGGCGACATTGCCACGATGACCGGCATCGACAGTGCGACGAAGCCCCCTGAAGTCCCGGTGAGAATTCCGCCGGCAAATGCCAACACTCCGGCTACAATCAGAGCCGATATGCCATAGGTTTCCAGCATCTTTACCACTCCGCCGAGCACGCCCGTATCTTGCAGAACTTGTTGAAAAAGCAGAATGCTGGCAATCCCCCAAAGCAACTTGCGATCCATTCCATGTCGCAGCATCGCTTTGATATCCGAAGTATGTTGCCGCAATACCAGCATCATCAATAGCACAACAACGGCCATGGAAACCGAGGCCGCCAGATGAAAGAACACCACCAGAAAAATATTGAACAAGATCGGTCCGGCCGTCCATAAAATTGGATTCAATCCGTTACTTGACACTGCCGCTTCCGCAATCGGTTCTACCGCCGTCTCATCGCCGGGACTCGCCGCTTTCTCCTTTATGCCTGCAAGGCACACCACCCAGCCAATCACGATAGCCGCCACTACAAAGATGGACATTGACTGAATCAGGTCAGGCAGCGGAATCCGGGTAATCTGCCCGGTCAGCAGCAGTCCTGGCATGATCGGATTGACATATTCCCAAATGTGTCGAAACCAGTAATTCACCGCCGTCTTTTGCTCCGGTGTCATGTCGTAGCGACGACTTGCATTTTCCACCATCGGCGCCGAGAACAATGCACCGCCCAGGGATGGCAAAAAACCAAGGAATGCCGGCATTCCGGCCAGCAGAAACTTGTCGCTGATCAGTTTTTTTCTGGCGGCTGCCATCACTTTATCCAGTAAACCGCTTGTGCGCAGCTGATACTCAAGGCACATGACGAAATATAAGGCAATCAGGATTTCCCAGGTGTTGGAGTGCTGGCTTGTTTTGACAACGGATCCAAAAAACAATAGCGGCGAAGATAGCGTCATGAGCGTCAAAACTACCGATCCTGCAAGCATCGCATGACCGATCTCCACTTTGCGGTGCAACAGCACGACTACTGTAATTAACGTTAATAAAATGATCAGAACCGATTGCATGAACAGAAGTCCTCCTTCAAGCGCTTCGCACCGTTTATGTTAATTCTCCCAGATTTTTCATGCTTTGTCCATTTTGCCGCTCGCATGCTTACATATATTAATATAGTATTTCTGGCAGGAATATGCAGGCCAATGGTGAATAACTACTATGAAATTTGGTGCAATTTAGTATTTCTGCAGGAGAACAGACAGGTTTGTCGAATTTTCAAAATTAAATCTAAATTGTCCGACAAGAATAAAATGATTGGGGGAACTATTCATGACAATCAAAGTAGGAATTAACGGGTTTGGTCGTATCGGCCGCAATGCATTTCGGGCAGCCCTAAACAATCCGGCGGTAGAAATCGTCGCAGTAAACGACCTGACGGATGCTGCAACTCTGGCCCATTTGCTCAAGTATGACTCGATTCACGGCATTCTCAATGCAGACGTAAAAGCAGAAAAAGATTCGATCGTCGTTAATGGCAAGGCGATTAAAGTCCTTGCTGAGCGGGAACCGTCAGCCCTGCCATGGGGCGCTCTCGGCATCGACGTAGTCGTCGAGTCGACCGGGCGTTTCACTGACGCGGATAAAGCGGCCGCCCATATCAAAGCCGGCGCCAAAAAAGTCATCATTTCTGCTCCGGCCAAGGGCGAAGACATCACCATTGTCATGGGCGTCAATGAAGGTAAATACGATTCAGCCAAGCACAACATCATTTCCAATGCTTCCTGCACT
Source organism: uncultured Veillonellaceae bacterium (assembly GCA_964386615.1). Taxonomy (GTDB): domain Bacteria; phylum Bacillota; class Negativicutes; order UBA1444; family UBA1444; genus UBA1444. Next base: position 3,935 of record CAYLSL010000022.1, on the reverse strand, counting down.
ACCAACTGCCTGGCGCCGATGGCCAAAGTCGTACACGAAACTTTTGGTATCAAGCACGGCATGATGACCACCGTCCACTCCTACACCAACGACCAGATGATCCTTGACCTGCCGCACAAAGACCTGCGACGGGCCCGTGCCGCTGCCATGTCGATCATTCCGACAACCACTGGCGCCGCAAAGGCTGTAGCTCTGGTTCTGCCGGAACTCAAAGGCAAATTGAACGGTTTTGCCCTGCGCGTTCCCACCCCGAACGTCTCGATCACCGACTTGGTGGCTGAACTGGAAAAACCGGTCACAGCTGAAGAAGTCAATGCAGCCCTGAAAGCTGCCGCTGCCGGTCCGCTCAAAGGAATTCTCGCTTACAGCGACGAGCCGCTGGTATCGAAAGACTATAACGGCAATTCCCACTCTTGCATCATCGATGCCGATTCCACCATGGTCGTCGATGGCACCCAACTGAAAGTCATCGGCTGGTACGACAACGAGTGGGGTTACTCCAACCGCGTTATCGACCTGATTGTCTATATCGGCAAAAAAGGACTGTAGGAGGAACCGGCCTTGAACAAACAAACGATCCGCGATCTTGACGTCAAGGGGAAGCGGGTTTTTGTCCGCGTAGATTATAACGTGCCGATGGACAAGGCGGGCAACATTACTGATGATACACGCATCAGCGCTACCCTGCCGACTTTGACCTATCTGCTTAAACAAGGATCATCGCTGATTCTCGGGGCGCACTTCGGTCGCCCCAAGAACGGCCCTACACCAGAATTTTCTCTGGCGCCTGTGGCCAAACACCTTTCTTCCCTGCTGGGTAAGGAAGTGAAATTTGCCAGCGACTGTGTCGGCCCGGTAGCCGAGGCGGCCGCCCAGGCATTGCAGCCAGGCGAAGTCTTGATGCTGGAGAACCTGCGTTTTCATCCGGAAGAAGAAAAAAATGATCCTGTCTTTGCCAAAGGGCTTGCTGCACTGGCCGATGTTGCGGTCAACGATGCCTTTGGCGTATCGCACCGGGCGCATGCTTCGGTCGAAGGAATCACCAAGTTTCTGCCGGCAGTTGCCGGGTTCCTGATGGAAAAAGAACTGGATTTCCTCGGTCGGGCAGTCACCAATCCCGAACGTCCCTATGTGGCAATTATCGGCGGCGCCAAAGTTTCGGACAAGATCGGCGTAATCGCCAATTTGCTGACCAAAGTCGACGCACTGCTGATCGGCGGCGGCATGGCCAACACATTCATCGCAGCCCAAGGATACAGTGTAGGCAAGTCGCTGGTCGAACCCGATAAAATTCCTCTGGCCAAAGACCTGATCGCTCAGGCAAAAGCCAGCGGCGTCAAATTGTTACTGCCTTCCGATGTAGTTGTCGCCGAAAAATTCGCCTCTGATGCAGCCCACCGGGTCGTTGCCGTTTCGGCAATCGGAGCGGAAGAAATGGCGCTCGATATCGGACCTGCCTCGTCCGCCGCATTTGCCCAGACATTGGCTGATGCCAAAACCGTCGTCTGGAACGGACCGATGGGCGTATTCGAAATGGACGCCTTTGCCAAGGGAACCGAATTTGTCGCCCAGGCAGTCGCCCACTCACAGGCTGTCAGCATCGTAGGCGGCGGCGACTCGGTAGCGGCACTGGAAAAAGTCGGCCTGGCCGATCAAATCACCCATATTTCCACCGGAGGCGGCGCCTCGCTCGAGTTTCTTGAAGGCAAAGTCTTGCCCGGCGTTGCGGCCCTGGCCGACAAATAAGAATTTTAGGAAGTGTTATTCCGTGCATAGTAAAAGAAAACCCGTTATCGCCGGTAACTGGAAAATGTTCAACACCACAATTGAATCAGCGGCATTGGTACGTGAACTGGTTCCAGCCGTCGCCCACCTCGCCGATCGGGAAATCGTCGTATGCCCGCCGTTCACTTCACTCTCCACCGTCAATCCGTTAGTGGCGGGTACCAATATCAAACTGGGCGCGCAAAACGTACACTGGGAAGAAAAAGGCGCGTTCACGGGTGAAATTTCCCCGGCCATGCTCAAGGATGCCGGCTGCGAATATGTTATCCTCGGCCACTCGGAGCGGCGGCAGTTTTTCGCCGAAACCGACGAAAATGTCAACCGCAAGCTGAAGGCCGTACTGGCTGCTGATCTAATTCCGATCGTCTGCGTCGGTGAATCGCTCTCCGAACGCGAAGCCGGAATTACTTCCACTGTAGTCAGCCGTCAGATAAAAATCGGCCTCGACGGACTGGATACGGAAAACGCCAAAAAAGTGATCATTGCCTACGAACCGATCTGGGCGATCGGCACCGGTCGCACTGCTTCCGCCGCTGATGCCAATGCGGTCTGCGCCTTCATTCGCCTGACTCTGACCGGCATGCTCGGCACTTCTGTTGCCGATGCGGTTCGTATTCAATACGGCGGCAGTGTAAAGCCGGATAATGTGGATGAACTGATGGGCTCCTCCGACATCGATGGCGCCCTGGTTGGCGGTGCCAGCCTGAAAGTCGCCGATTTCTCCCGTATCGTCAACTTTACTGCGGCAAGCAAATAAAAGGAGACGACTATTTTGGCGCATTTAAATTCGCCGATTTTACTGGCAATCCTTGATGGATGGGGCATCGGGCGCACTGATGACCCATCCAATGCGATTATTCAGGCTGGCACGCCAAACATTTCGAAGCTGATGGCGAAGTACCCGTCCACGTCCTTGAAATGTTCCGGTGAAGCAGTCGGCCTTCCAGATGGACAAATGGGCAACTCTGAAGTCGGCCATCTGAATATTGGTTCGGGTCGTATTGTCTACCAGGAGCTGACCCGGATCTCTAAAGCGATCCGTGACGGTGATTTTTTCACCAACCCGGTTTTGCTGCATGCAATGCAGCAAGTCAAACAGGCAGGCACCGCCTTGCACTTGATGGGTTTGCTCTCCGACGGCGGAGTCCATAGTCACCTGGACCACGTGGCGGCTCTGGTGGAACTGGCCAAGCGGCAAAACATCAACCAGGTTTATGTACATGCGTTCCTTGACGGGCGTGATACCGCCCCCTCTTCCGCCAATCTTTTCATTGACCAACTGGAAGCCAAAATGGCTGAAATCGGTATTGGCAAAATCGCCACGGTGATCGGACGTTACTATGCGATGGACCGCGACAAGCGCTGGGAAAGGACCGAGCAGGCTTATGCCGCCCTGGTTTACCGCGAAGGCTTTCACTCGCCGACGGCTCATCAGGCAGTTACGGATGCCTATGCCCGCGGCGAAACTGATGAATTCGTCAAACCGACGGTTGTTGCCTCTTGCCCGGCTTGCGGCATCAAGGCCGATGACGGGATTATCTTCTTTAATTTCCGTCCCGACCGGGCACGCCAACTGACCCGAACATTCATTTTTCCGGATTTTGCTGAGTTTACCCGTCGCAACGGCTATTTCCCCGTGCATTATGCCTCACTCACCCAATACGACGAAACATTTAACACGCCGGTTGCTTATCCGCCGCAATATCTCAAGGACACACTGGGGGAAGTTTTCAGCCGCGCAGGGTACGCCCAGCTCAGAACCGCCGAAACGGAAAAATATGCCCATGTCACCTATTTTTTCAATGGCGGCGAAGAAACTCCCTGTCCAGGCGAAGATCGCAAGCTGATTCCTTCGCCCAAGGTTGCCACATACGACCTGCAGCCGGAAATGAGCGCTCCGGAGCTGACAGAAGCGATCCTGGCCGCGCTGCACTCCCGCCAGTATGACCTGATTGTCTGCAATTATGCCAACGGCGACATGGTCGGCCATACCGGCGTCATTCCGGCAGTGATTCAGGCGGTAAGAACCGTTGATCTCTGTATTGGCAAAATCGCCGACCTGGTATTGGAACAAGGCGGTGCCCTGCTGATTACCGCTGACCACGGCAATGCCGACATGATGATCGACCCTGTCAGCGGTGAGCCGTTCA
>CAYLSL010000021.1:0-25605 GCA_964386615.1 uncultured Veillonellaceae bacterium | reverse complement strand
TTTACATCATGATTCCCGCGATTTCACTTTCCGCCAACCCTATGGAGCCGTTCCCTGCGGCTCGGCGGTAACTCTTGTTTTTCAGGCCGACCGCGAGGCGGTTCCTTCACAGGTGCTGTTGCGGAGCTGGTCAACCTCTGGCGGCGAGTTCATAGCCAAACCGGAAAAAGTATATGAAACAGAAACCGGCGGCGGACGGGCCTGCTATCAGTTTCAACTGGATGCGCCGGATACTCCCGGCCTGCTCTGGTATCACTTCATTGTAAACTTTGCCGATCAGGTGGTCTGGTTCGGCGCCCCGGCCGACGGGTTTGGCGGCAAGGGCGTTGCCTATACCTCGTTGCCGACGGACTGGCAGATAACGGTCTACGATCCGAAAGCGCAAGTGCCGCAGTGGTATACGCATGGCATCATGTATCAGATTTTTCCCGACCGGTTCTACCGGGGCGATGCGCCGGCGGCGCTGCCGGAATTGCCGCCAATGGCCCTGTACCATCCGCACTGGAATGACTGGCCGTTTTATGCCAAAGATCCCCAGACCGGCAATATTGCCGCCTATGACTTCTTCGGCGGTACGCTGGACGGTGTGATTGACAAGCTGGCCTATTTAAAAAGCCTGGGTGTCAGCATCCTATATCTGAATCCGATTTTCCAGTCGGTTTCCAACCACAAGTACGATACGGGCGATTACAAGCAAGTGGACGCACAGTTTGGCGGCAACCCCGGCTTTGCCCGGCTGCAGTCCGCCGCTGCGCAAATGGGAATCCGCATAATTCTTGATGGCGTGTTCAGCCATACCGGTGATGATAGTCCCTATTTTCAGTCGGCAATCCGCTCCAAAGATTCGCCGTACTATCCATGGTACCGGTTTATCGATTATCCGCACACCTATGATTGCTGGTGGGGCGTGACTACCTTGCCCAATGTGAATGAACTGGAGCCTTCCTATCGCAAGTTTATCAACAGCGGCAAAGACAGCGTGATTAAATATTGGCTGAAAAACGGCGCTGCCGGCTGGCGCCTCGATGTAGTCGACGAATTGCCGGGCGAGTTCGTGCAGGAAATGTTTCGAGAGCTCAAGCGTACGAATCCGGAGGCCGTGTTGATCGGCGAAGTCTGGGAAGATGCTTCGCGCAAAGAAAGCTATGGCAAACTGCGCGAATATCTCTGGGGGCATGAACTGGATTCGGTGATCAACTATCCATTTCGCTCGGCGGTGCTCGACTTTTTGACCGGAACGCAAACGGCGGAAGGGGCGCTGCGACAACTGGCCAGTCTCAGTGAAAACTATCCGGCGCCTTACTTCTATGCGACAATGAATGTGCTGGGCACGCATGACGTGCCGCGCGCATTGACCCTGCTTGGCGGCGCGCCGGCAGAAAGCAGCCTGACCAAGCTGGAGCAGGCCCGCTACCGCTTACCGGCGGAGGCGCGAAAACTGGCCGTGGCCCGCCTGAAACTTGCCGCCCTGATCCAATTTGCCTCGCCGGGAGTCCCCTGTGTTTATTATGGCGACGAAGCAGGGCTGGAGGGGCACAGCGACCCGCAGAACCGGCGCACCTACCCATGGGGCAGCGAAAATACGGAACTGCTGGAATGGTACCGGCAGCTGGGGCAATTGCGGCAGAGTGAACCGGTGCTCCGCACGGGGCGCTGGCTTCCGCTGGCGGCCGGAGAAGATGTATTTGCCTTTGGCCGGCGTACCGATGCCGGCCGGGATGCGCTGGGCGAACTGATGACGGATGCCGCTGCCGTGGTGCTGGTGAATCGCAGCCAGCACAGCGTGGATTGCTGCGTTGATGTTTCGGCGGTCTGCCTGGGGCCGTTGCAGCAGATTTTTCCTGCCGGCGGCGCACTAAACATTCCGGATTCAACCGGGCGGCTAGGCATTAAGCTGGCGCCGCTTTCCGCCGTTGTGCTTAAAGCGGCGGCGCACCCGATGTTTTCGCAGCGCCAGGCCGGGATTCTGCTGCACCCGACTTCCCTGGCCGGACCTTATGGCATCGGCGACCTGGGGCCGACCGCCCATGCCTTCGTCGACTGGCTGGCCGCCGCCAAACAAACCCTGTGGCAGATTTTGCCGCTGACCCCGGTCGATCAGACAGGATCTCCCTACCAAAGTTCCTCCGCCTTCGCCGGCAATCCGCTGTTGATTTCCCCGGATGAACTGATTGCACAGGAATTATTGACAAAACAGGAAGTGGGGGCAGGACTTTGCACTGGCAAAGTGGAATACGAACAGGTAGCGGTCTGGAAAGACCGTCTGCTCAGGCTTGCCTTTGACAGATTCCGTCGTCAGCCGGAGTCGGAACCCTATCGCCGGTTTTGCCGGGAAGCGGCTTTCTGGCTCGATGACTATGCCTTGTTCATGGCCTTGAAAGATTCGCATAACGGCGCCGCCTGGACCGAGTGGGAGCCGGAAATTTCCCGGCGCAGACCGGAGGCATTGGCGCAGTGCCGTCAGGCCCTGGCAACGCAAATCGAATTCTATCGGTTTGCCCAATACTTGTTCTTCAGCCAGTGGCAGCGATTGCATCAACATGCCGATGCTGCAGGAGTTCAGCTTGTTGGTGACCTGCCGATCTTTGTGTCGCATGACAGCGCCGATGTCTGGGCGTATCCCAAGCTGTTTGCGCTCGATTCACAGGGGCGGCCGAAGAGCCGCGCCGGCGTGCCGCCGGATTATTTCAGCAAGACCGGCCAGTTGTGGGGGAATCCTCATTATGATTGGACCCGGCACGCCAAAGAAGATTTCGCATGGTGGGTCCGTAGAGTCCAGTGGCTGTTCCGGTCGGTGGATGCAGTGCGTATCGACCATTTCCGGGGCTTTGAAGCCTATTGGGCAATTCCGGCCCGGGCCAAGACTGCAGTCCGGGGCAAATGGGTCAAGGGCCCGGCGGCAAGCTTTTTCAACGCCCTATGGCGGCAGTTGGGCCCCCTGCCGATCATCGCCGAAGATTTGGGTGTGATCACACCGGAAGTCGTCAAGCTGAAAGATTCGTACTTTTTGCCAGGCATGACAATTTTGCAGTTTGAAATCTGGCCGACGGAAACCGGCAGCCATCTGCCGGAACCCATGCCAAATTCACTGTATTACAGCGGAACGCATGACAACGATACGTTGCTGGGCTGGCTGACCCACGTGAAAAAAGTGCAGCCGGAACTGTTCGCCGGTGCTGCCGCTTATGCCGGTTGCAAAGCGTCGACAGCAGCCCGCAATCTGGTCAGGCCTTTGATCAAACAAGTGCTGCGGAGTCAGGCGCGCGTCGCGGTTATTCCGTTGCAGGACTGGCTGGGCCTGGATACCGGCGCACGCATGAACCGGCCGTCCACAACGGGCGGCAACTGGAGTTGGCGCCTGTCCGGCGGCGAGCTGACTCCGGAACTGGCGGCGGAGATCGCCAACATGGTCGCGGCATCAGGTCGCGCTTGAAAATAACTGGAGGGATTTCTATGGCTACACCCTTGTACCAGGTCGAAAAAACCTGTCCGATCTGCGAAAAAACCTTTACACTTACCAAAACAAGAGGGCAGTCGATTCCGGTCAAGACGGATACCGATTTCTACACATACTATAACAGCGAAATCAATCCCTATTATTATGCGATCTGGGTTTGTTCCCACTGCGGCTTTGCTGCCCACGAAGATCGTTTCTTCACCTTGCTGGAACCGCAGCGGGAAAAACTGAAAAAATATCTGGCCGGGCGACAGGTCAACCTGGATCTCGGCGGTCCCCGCACCTGGGAACAGGCGGTTACTTCGCACAAACTGGCAATACATTTCGCCAACATGATTTCCTTGCAGGCCAGTCATATCGCCAGCCTTGCGCTGCGGTTGGCCTGGCTGTACCGCGAAAAGGAAATGGCAAATGAAGAACAGGATATGCTGCGCAAGGCGGTCGAATCCTATAAGATGGCATTCCTGAAAGAAAAAATGCCCATCGGAAATTTGACGGAAGTGACCCTCACCTACCTGATTGGCGAGCTGCTGAGGCGCATCGGCAATATTGATGAGGCACTGTCCTATTTGGGGCGGGTTGTCAGCAATCCGCAGGCGAAAAATGAAAAACGGATTCTCGATATGGCGCGCGAGGCTTGGCATGTCGCCCGGGATATGAAGAAAGAGACCGGTAAGGAAGAAAATACCGGAGAGTGAGGGTGCTCGATGCGGTTCATTCATACTTCAGACTGGCATTTGGGACGCCTGTTTTTCGGTGAGTCGTTGACCGGAGAGCAGGCGGCTCTTTTGCAGGAGTTTATTGCGCTGGTAAAAGACCTGAAACCGGACGCGGTGCTGATCGCCGGCGATGTTTACGACCGAAGCGTGCCGCCGGCTGATGCAGTCAGTCTGCTTGACGAGACGCTGACGCGTCTGGTTCTGGAACAGCGGGTTCCGGTACTGATGATCGCCGGCAATCATGACAGCGGGACACGCCTGGCTTTTGGGCAGCAATTCTTTGACCCCGCCGGATTGCATGTTTGCTCGGCGGCTGTGCCGGAGACGGTCCGGTTGACCGATCAATGGGGTCCGGTTGATTTTGTATTAGTTCCATTCGTTGAAACGGCAGCCGTCCGCTTGGCATGTGGCGAAGCGGCAGTGACTGATCCCGATTCCGCGATGCAACAACGCATGGCAGCAATACGACAAATAGGTGCGCCTTCATCCCGGCGGGTAGCGATGGCGCACGCGTTCCTGACTGGCGGGCAGCCTTCCGAATCGGAAAGACCGCTTAGCGTAGGCGGATCGGGGGCGGTAGCTGCCAGTTCGTTCGATGATTTTCAATATGTCGCCATGGGTCATTTGCACCGGCCGCAGAAAATGGAAGCCGGACGACTGACCTATAGCGGCTCCCTGATGAAATATTCGTTTGAAGAAGCCGGCCATGCCAAAGGCGTATTCCTGGTCGAACTGGATCAGGCCGGTGCATTGCGGCAGGAGTTCATCCCGCTGCCAGCCCGGCGGGACGTCCGCGTCGTGGAGGGATTTTTCAACGATATTATGCAGGGGCCGGCAGCAGGGGAGCGTTCCGACGACTACCTCAGCTTTCTGCTGCTGGACGAAGCGCCGGTAATTCAAGCCGTACACCGGCTGCGCACGATCTACCCCAAAACGATGGAAATCAACTATCGCTATCAACAGAACGCAGCCAGCCTGCATAGCGGACAACGGCCGGATCATCGGGCCTTGTCATCGATGGAGCTGTTTGAATCGTTTGCCGAGTGGTCTACCCAGAAGCCGTTGACGGACTTGCAGCGAAAAACGATTGCGCCTTTTCTGGCTCCGGTCGACGGGGAAGGGGGCGAGCGTTAATGCGGCCGTTATATCTGGAACTCAAAGCATTTGGTCCGTACGCCGACAGGCAGCTGATTGATTTTGCCGAACTGCGCGATTACCGGTTCTTTTTGATTCACGGGCCGACCGGATCAGGCAAAACCACTTTGCTGGATGCCATGTGCTACGCGTTGTACGGCGATACCAGCGGCAAAATCCGCAGCGGTGAAAACATGCGCAGCGATTATGCGGAAGCAACGACCGTGACGGAGGTCTGTTTCGATTTTGCGGTGGGCGCCGACCGGTTCCGGGTGCGGCGGATTCCCCGGCAGTATGTCGCGCGGAAACGCGGCGAAGGCATGATGGAAGTCGGCGAAAACGCCCAGCTGTTCAAACTCGATGAGTCCCGGCAGGAAATCGCCGTACTGGCTGAGAAGACGAGCCGGGTCACGGCGGAAGTGCAGCGGATTCTCGGTTTTAAGAGCGATCAGTTTCGTCAGGTGGTTCTGTTGCCGCAGGGTGATTTTCGCCGGTTGCTGTTGGCCGAGTCCAGTGAGCGGCAGGCAATCATGCAGATGTTGTTCAAGACCGAGTATTACAGCGTGGTGGAACAACGTCTGAAAGAAGAAGCGAAACAATGGACGCAGCAGTTTGCCGAGACCGACATAAAAATCCAGGAATTGCTGACGCTGGCGGAAGTAACGTCTCTGGACGAATTGCAGCAACGAACGGCAACTGATCAGGCCAGTCTGCAATTGCAGGCAGACCAGATTGCCGTGGCTGCCCAAGCTGTTGCCGCAAAACGGCAGCTTTTGGTCGCCGCGCAGGAGGAGCAGCGGATTCTGAACGAGCGGCAGCAGGCCGGGGAGGCCTGCAATGCTCTTTTGCTTGAACAGGCGGCGGTCAAGGAAAAACAGCAGGAACTGGGGCGGGCGCAGCAGGCAGCTGCAGCGGGCGAGTTTTTCAGTCTGGTGCAAACCCGCCGGCAGGAATTAGCCGCGGCGTTGCAGAGCTTTCAGCAGAGTGAGACGGGACTGTCCATCGCTGTGGAGCGGCAACAGGCTGCCAACCAGCGCTGGCTGGAACTGCAGGCGCGTGAACCGGAAATCGAGCAACTGATCCAGGAAAAGACGATGCTCGAAGAATGGAACAACCGCACCAGTGGACTGACACAAGCCGTGGCGGAGGCCCGGTTGCTGCGGGCGGCAGCGGAAACAGCCGCCACTGGCGCCAACAAAGCGGCAGCAGAAGTGAAATCCCAGGAGCAAAAACTGACTGAACTGACTGCCGCCGAGCAGTCGGCCGACCGGATGGCGGCAGAGATGGGCAGCCGGCAGGCTAACCTGCGGCAGTGGCAAACCGCCTGCGAACGACGGCAAAAATATGATCAGGCGCAAATCAGCCTGCAGGCATCCGGCGAGCGGCTGGCGCAAGCTTCACTGGCTGTCGGCATGGCGCGGCAACAGGCGGAACAGGCCCAGCTGCAACTGACGGATGTGCAGGAAAGATGGGAACAGGCGCAGGCGGCCATGCTGGCCGGCGAGCTGGCAGCGGGAAGCCCCTGCCCGGTTTGCGGGTCGACGGAGCACCCTGCCAAAGCGGCGCCAGTCGCAGGTGCACCCGATCAAGCCCTGCTGCGCCGGCAGCGCCAGCACATGGCGGAATGCAACCGATTACTGGAGCAGGCCCGCACACTTGAATATGATGTACAGGTCGAACGCGAAGGACTGTTGAATGCAGCGAAGCTGCTGGAGGCGGAACTGGACGCGCTGCTTGAATGGGACCAGGCGGCTTTGGCAGCCAAACTGTCAGCAGCCCAAAAGGAGTGGCAGCAGGCCTCACGGGCTGGCATCGAAGCCGCTTCGCTGCGCGATAAGACCGCCCAGGCCCAGCTGCATCTGAGCACATTGAAACAGCAGGCGGAACAGGCCGAACAAGCAAAGCGGCAAGCAGAAAATCAGGCCGCTGCGGCGGAGGCGATCGTGCTGGAACGGCAGGCGGCGATTCCGGCAGAGTACCGCGAACCGGCTGTCCTGCAGCAGAAGATTGCGGCGATGGAAACCCGTTTGAATGGTCTGCGGACGTTGCTGGCCGAGGCCCGGCAGCAGGCGGAAGCAGCGAAAAATCAACTGGCACAGGCGACGGCGTCGCAAGCGGAGCGCGGCGAAGTTTTACGGCAAGCCCGGTTGATTTTGCAGGAGGCCGAACAAACAAAGGCCCAGCGTCTGTCCGAAGCGGGATTTGCCGATGAGGCGGATTATCAGGCGGCTGTGCGCAGCCCGGAACAATGCGAACTGATGGATCAGCAGATCCGGCAGTTTGCGGCACGGCTGACAGCGGCCCGTGAGCGTCTGGCGCGGGCGGAGCAGGCCGCGGCAACAATACGGCAGCAACCGGATGTCGCAGCGCTCGAAGCGTCTGTTTTGGCTGCCAGTGAGCAGGAGCAGCAGCTGCGGATTGCTGCAGAGCTGACCAGAGATCGTCTGCAACAGGCAAACGGCCTGATCGTGCGGTTGGAAAAACTGGTGGCGGAGCGGCAGGAAGCAGAAGAAAAACACAGCCTGTTTGCCGGTTTGTATGAAATCAGCGCCGGGCGGCTGACCGGCGTAAGCTTTGAACGTTATGTACTGGGGTTTTTGCTTGACGAAGTCAGTCTGTTTGCCAATCTGCGGCTGAAGGAGATGACCCGGGGCCGCTACCGGCTGCGCCGCCGCGAGGACCGCAGCGACAAGCGCAAAGGCGCCGGGCTCGACCTGGAAGTGATTGACGGATTTACCGGCGAGGCGCGGCCGGTCCAAACCCTTTCCGGCGGGGAAACATTCCTGGCTTCGCTGTCCTTGGCGCTGGGATTGGCCGACGTTGTGCAGTCGCGGGCCGGCGGCATCCATCTGGAAACCTTGTTTGTTGATGAAGGATTTGGTACGCTCGATCCGGAAACCCTGGATTTGGCGATCAAAGCATTACTTGATCTGCAGGCCGGCGGGCGATTGGTCGGCATTATCTCGCACGTGCCAGAACTGAAGGAAAGTATCGATGCGCGTCTGGCGATTATACCGACGGACAAAGGCAGCCGGGCACAGTTCCACATAGGCTAAACCGGAGCAGGGGAGGCGGACTGGTGCAATTTCGTACAGTACAGACCCTCAGCGAAGCGTTTCACAACCTGTTTCACTTTGAAAATGAACTTTGCGCAGACAGCAGGATTGTCGCGCGGCTGGGTTTATTCCGGCACTGGTATCATGTGCCGGCCCTCGACTTGTTCGGCCCGGCCAAGATCATCGGTCATGTCAGGCAATCCGGACAACGTTCGCTGCCGCTGACGGCCGATGATTATATCGAACACGCCGGTCAGCTCGACAATCTTGACCCGGAGCCGACGCTGCGCGAATGGTTCCGTCCCGCAACCGAAGACGAGGCTTTCCGGCTGCGGCTGGAGCTGGCCTGGCTGCTTGGCCGCTATGGACGGGAGCCGAATGACGTGATATATATTTATGTATTGAAACTGAAAGGGTTTAATTTAGCTTAATGGATATCGCCGCAAAATTCACCACGCTGTTTGTCGATATGATTTTGCCGCTAATGGTGGGATATTGCCTCAAGCGGCTGCATTGCCGCTGTGAACGGTTATTCCACTGGATGATTACCGTCGGGATCATTTTGCTGTTCCCGGTGCTGACTGCTTTCAGTATTTGGGGATTGGTTCCCGTTTTTGATCTGGTATGGCTGCCTGCTTTTGGTGTGCTTTTGCATATCATTCCCGGCGGCCTTGCCTGGTTTTGGGGGCGGCGAAAATATGCCGGCAGTCTGGATTATGGCAGTTACGCCATTTCCGGCTTCCTGTCCAATCATGTTACGTTGGGATCGCTATCCGCCTACATTTTATTCGGCGAGACCGGTTACGCCTATACCCAGATGACATTGCTGTTCAACAGCCTGCTGATGTTTGGCTTTGCCTATCCGCTGGCCCAGTATTTTCGCAAGCAGCACGACCATGGGGCCGGCTTGAAGATCGATTTGAAACAAATCTTGTTCAATCGGAACCAGATGCCCCTGGTGGGGATGATCATCGGAGTCTGGTTGAACTGGCAGGGGATTGCCAGGCCGGCAGGATTTTTGCCGGTGTTTGACATGATGATCCATTTTTCGGCCTGGACCTTTTTACTGCCGGTCGGCTTTTCGATGGATTTTGATGAAGTCCGCCACTTTTGGCGCGACGCGCTCGATATCACCCTGATCAAATGCTTGATCACGCCGCTGCTTACCCTGGTGATTGCCGGGTTCGCAATCAGCGACCAGATTGCCTTCCGCACCCTGATTCTGCTGGCAGCACAGCCGACTGCCGTGAATGCGGTGATTGCGATGAAGCTGTTTGGCTTGAACCTGCACCTTTCGGTGGCCGCTTTTGTATTGTCGACTGCAGTCTACCTGTGCTTGGTTTTCCCGGTGATCTTTTTGTGGTAGGCCGCTGTGCGGCAGACGGGTGACTGTTTACATTCCGGCAGGGATAGTGCAATAGTCGTCGAACTAATATACAATTAAATATGATAATATTTTGACAGTAATTCTCTCATAAAGAAGGGGAGCATGTCTTGCGAATCGTTACGATTGATGAAGTAACCAATGATATGGTATTGGCCAGGGAAATTATCGATTGTGAAACCGGACGGGTTTTGCTGGGCAAAGGTTCGACTTCGCTGCAGCAGCATCATGTCCGTTTGCGCAACAGCGGCATAAAATGGCTGTATGTGGATGATCCTGTGTGCACGGATATAGAAATTGTACCTGCTGCGCGGGAAGAAATTTCTTCCCAGGCCGAAACGACCCTGCAGCAAATCTTCGCGACCCTTCAGCTGGACCGGCAGCCCGAATACATGGCGGTGATGCAGTTAACCCAGGAGTTGATCCGCAATATCCTTGCCAACCGGGAAATCTTGATCAATGTGTATGAATTGCGCAGCCGGGGCGGCGACTTTTTTGGCCATTCGGTCAATGTTGCCTTTATGTCCCTTTTGATCGGACAGAGTCTGCAGTATGAAGAGAGCAAGCTGCGAACGCTGGGGATCGGCGCCTTGCTGCACGATATCGGCGTTGTCGGTCTGCCTGCCGATTTGTTGAAGCGGCGGCGCGAGTTTACGCTTGATGAGAAACTGCTCTACGAACAGCATCCTGTGCTTGGCTATCATGCCGTAAAGGATAGCTGGGAAATATCGCCAATGGCTCGCGGAATTATATTGTCGCACCATGAGCGTTCCGACGGTTCGGGCTATCCACGCCGGTTATTGCGCGGGGACATCCACGAGTTTTCCCGTATTGTCGGGCTGGCCGATTGCTTTGAAGAGTTGGCTGGCGGACACCCGCTTACCCGCGAAATGCATATTCAGGAAGCGGTGGAATTGTTGCTGGCCGAATCGGCCAACTGGTTTGAGACCGAGCTGGTCAGAGCCTTTACCAACCGGATTCCGCTTTGCCCGACCGGGTCGACCGTACAACTGAATGATGGCCGGTCGGCAGTAGTTGTTGCACAAAACAAGGGCTTTCCCACCCGGCCGATCGTGCGGGTTGTGCGCGACGCCGCCGGCAATATTGTGACGCCGCCGACCGATATTGATTTGCTAACGAACAATCATCTGCTGATTCAATAAAAAAAGCCCGAGAGCAGGCTCCCAGGCTTAACGTGACACAAGGCTGTTTGTTCCGGAAAATTACTGAAGTTGATGTTTGGCCCTATCGGTGCATTCGGCAACTTTTGCATCATTGAAATTATCAATCGAGCTCAAATAGCCGGTGATCCGGCGCACTCGGCGAATTGGCGATTTTTCGGTTGCCTTGACCACGACCTCGTCTTGTTCGATGCTCAGCTCGATCTGCCCCAATTGTTTGTTGCGACTGTCCCAGAGTTGTTTTTCTTCGGTGATATACTGATTGATTTCCTCTCTGCTCAAACGGGGATCGGCAATGACCTGAATTCCGTTAACGACCACGCGGCACCTCCAAGATGATGATTACCGTTATTCAATTCTACAGGATAATTAATATTCCTTCTATATATTGTTGTTTCTTTAAAATTTTATAAAAAATATCACAAGGGCAGGGGATGCGCAATGATTCGCGAGCGTCGGACCCGGGAGAAACTCCAGAGCTATTATCGCAAATATCTGGACCAAGGTGTACTGGATCCAAATGTTCATCCCTGGGTTGCGGAAGCCTGGGAAAAAAGTCGTGCCGCCGGAGTGGCGCCGAAAAACATTGGACCGTTCGTCCGTTTGTCAGGGGCAAACTGGGATGACCGGCTGAGTGTGGCCGAACCCCTGATTCGTCAATTGGACGGCTTATATGACACCCTGCGGGATTTTTTCAGCCTGAATAATATCAGTTTGCTGCTGTTGGATCGGGATTGCTATGTTCTGAAGAGCTATGCCATGTCCTATTACCAGAAGACTCCCGGAGAACTGGCCGGCGCCCGTCTGGCCGACAAGGACATTGGCGCATCCAGTATCGGTATTGCCCTGAGTCACAAGACTCCGTTTTTTTTGTACGGTCCGGAAATCTGGCTGGAAGAATGCCACGAATCTGATGCGGCGACGGTGCCGATCCTACGCGACGGTGAAGTGCGATATCTGCTGACGATGGTGATGATGGACGGCGCCGAAAAACAGGGCCTGTCCATGGACAGCCTGGTTTCCCTGCTGCTTTCAATGAAATACTCACTGGAACAGGTGCTGAAGTTAGAAGAAATGCTGGCAGTACGGCACGAAATTCTTGATAGGATTCCGCTGGTCGTTTATCAGGTAACTCCGAGTGGCGAAGTGCTGTATGCAAACCGTCAGGGCGTGGAGCGCCTGGTACGGAGCAAGAAGGACAAAACCCCGTCTCTGGAATTGCCCAATTTATCCGATGCCGTGCTAAATTATCGTCACACCCAAATCCCCAAAGCTTTTTTGGGCATTCCGTCGCATAACCGTGAACTGGTCTGGTTGATTGGCAACAAGACATATGAGGATTTGGCGGATGTATGGCCGCTGCAGCGCGATGGGGAAGTGTACAGCGCCACTGTTGTATCGGCGCCGATTGAAGAGATCAAAACCCTGCTGGCCTACGCATCGCAGTATAAGGCCCGTTACAGTCTGTCCAGCCTGGTCGGCGATTCGCCCAGATTCTCGGCGATGAAAGACAAGGCGACCCGTTGCGCGCGTCATTTGAACCATTTGTTGATTATCGGCGAACCGGGTACCGGCAAACAACGTCTTGCGCACGGGATTCATCAGGCCAGCCCGGTTGCGGCCGGCCCCTTGATTACGATTCGTTGCGGCGATATTTCCCCCGAGTTATTGCCATTTGAACTGTTTGGCCAGAAAGAGGCCCGCGGGGCTGAAGTGCCGGGAAAAATAGAACTGGCGCGCGGCGGAACCCTGTTTATTGACGAGGTTGACAAATTGTCGGCAGCGCTGGGCGAGCAACTGTTTGCTGCATTAAAACGGGAAAAGAATATCCGGATCATCGCCGCCGCCGACGTTGATCCCAAACGATTGGTTGCGAAAAATCTGTTTGCCGAAAATCTGTATATCCTGATTGCGCAATCGGTATTGCGGACGCCTTCATTGCGGCACCGTCAGGCTGATATTCCCCAGATTGCCGCTGATATTCTGCGTGAACTGGCAGAACAGAATCCGTCCGAAGCCAAACGCCTGGCGCCGGCAGCGATGGACCTTTTGGCTGGATACGACTGGCCTGGCAATGTGAAACAATTGCAGGGCGTGCTGGAACAGGGGTTCTTCAAAGCCCAGACCTCGGTGATTCTGCCATCGGATCTGGCATTGCCGGGCGGCAGCGGCTGGGGAAAAGCCTGGAAGCGCGACCGCAGTGTATTCATGGAGGCGTGGAAAGCCTGTGGCGGCAATATCAGCCGATTGGCCGCCAACCTTGACGTGAGTCGGGTGACCCTGTACCGTTATCTGGAAAAGTTTGGCCTGGAAAGAAATCGAAAGTAGGTGTTTCCCGCCGCATGGGACGTTTGCGTAGAAGGCCCGGAATGGTTGAAGCGCTCCGGGAATTTTCCGATATAGTGACGGTTTATGATGAGAAGTTTGCTGGGGTAGGTCGGTGGAAAGAGCGGTTTCCCTGTAGCGGACCGCTCCAGGTGGAACTGGGGACTGGCAAGGGCCAATATTTGCGGCAAATGGCAGAGCGGTATCCAATGCAGTGCTTTATTGGCATGGAACGCGAACCGGGAGTTTTGTTGCAGGCAGTGCGAAAAACGCAGGAGCTGGGACTGGCAAATCTAAAATTCATATTGGCTGACGTGCAGTATCTGCCGCAAATTTTTGCTCCGGCTGAAGTGGCGGCTTTGTATATCCATTTTTGTGACCCCTGGCCCAAAAGCCGCCATGAAAAACGCCGTTTAACTCATGCAGGATTCTTGAGCGTCTACCGGACCGTCTTGGCGCCGACAGGCGTTTTGCATTTTAAAACGGATAATCGCCCATTATTCGATTTTTCTTTGGCGTCTTTTGCCGAATTTGGCATGAGTCTGTCAGCTGTTTCTTTTGATCTGCACGCCGAAAAATTTGACCCGGCGCGAATCATGACCGAGTATGAAGCAAAGTTTGCCGCTGCCGGCTTGCCGATCCACTATTGTGAAGCCCGCTTTGCCCCATTGTCCGAGGAGGGTGCCGCTCGTGCCTGAAATTGCAAAACCCGCCCGCGCTGGTGTGGGAATGAGAATTTGGGCCAGTCCGCTTGAAGGACTGGGCTTTGTGACGATCCTGCTGTTTTTGCTTGGGTCGATCAATGTGTTTAGCTCCAGTTTTGTCATGGGGTCTCAATTGCTGGGCGATAACCTGTATTTTTTGAAGCGTCATTTGGTCGCCGCTGTGATTGGGCTGACCGGAATGGCATTTATCATGCGGCAGGGGTATAATTGGTTTTTGAAACGGATTGCGATTTGGTCGCTGCTTACGTTGGCGTTGTTAGTCGCGGTTTTTTTTATTGGCGTTGAAGCCAATGGCGCCCGTCGCTGGCTTGCCATCGGCAGTCTCACCACTTTTCAGCCTTCGGAGCTGGCCAAGCTGGTCGCTGTGTTGTCGGCGGCCGCCTATATCGGACCGCGGCTGGATCGCCGCTCGGTTTCACTGATTTCCTACCCGCTGCTGATTGCGGCGGCGTTTGCCGCGCTGGTCACAATCCAGCCGGACATGGGAACCGGGATGATTATTTTTGGCATGTGCCTGATACCCTATTTGGTGGCGGGAATTCCCTGGCGCGAATGGGCAGTGTTGATAATTGGCGGCAGTGTCAGCGTGGTGTGGTTGATTTTTCACGCTGCCTACCGGGCCGAACGGATTCTGGCCTGGTTCAACCCGGACAGTTACTCCCAGACCAGCGGTTATCAGCCGCTGCAGTCATTACTGGCGATTGGTTCCGGCGGCATGAAAGGAACCGGTCTGGGTCTGGGCGCCAGCAAGTTTTACTATTTGCCGGAAGCGCATACCGATTTTGCCTTTGCCGTCTGGGCGCAGGAAACCGGTTTTGTCGGTTCGCTGATTGTGTTATTGCTGATCGGGGCCCTGCTTTGTTATGGAATCCGTATCGCGATCGACGCGACAGATGGTCGGGGCCGGATCGTTGCCATCGGGATGCTGTTCATGATCGTGGGGCAGGCGGTCGGCAATATTGCGATGGTGCTCAGCCTGCTGCCGGTTACTGGGGTGCCGATGCCGTTCTTCAGTTACGGTGGTTCAGCCCTGATTGTAAATATGTGGTCGATGGGCCTGCTGTTCAGTGTGGCGGTAGAATCGGCCCGACGCGGCAAAAAACCGGCAACGGCGGAGCAAAATGAACCGTTGCGCCGCTCGCGGCTGAGGCTGAGCGAACGCTTGGCGCAGCATCGCTGATGAATCCGAAACTGCTGACGGAACACCTGCTCGCCTGGTATGACAGCAACCGGCGGGACCTCCCCTGGCGACTGGACCGTGATCCCTACCGAATTTGGGTATCTGAGATCATGTTGCAGCAGACGCGGGTGGAAGCGGTGATTCCTTATTATCAAAAATTTTTGCAACGCTTTCCTGACATCGCGGCATTGGCAGCGGCGCCTGAAGAGGAAGTATTGGCGTATTGGCAAGGGCTGGGCTACTACTCGCGGGCGCGTAATCTGCAACAGGGCGTCCGTGAGGTGATGTCCCGTTATGACGGCCAGGTGCCGGATACGGCGCAGGCAGTCAGGGAGTTGCCCGGCATCGGCGCCTATACTGCCGGCGCCATTCTCAGCATTGCCCATAATAAACCGGAGCCGGCCGTGGATGGCAATGTGCTGCGGGTGATCAGCCGCCTTTACCGGATTGAAGATTCGGTGGATCAGACCCGGATCAAAAACAAAATTGAAACGCTGGTCAGGCAGATGATGGAGCAGACAGAGCGCTACGGCGATTTTACCCAGGCCTTGATGGAACTCGGCGCCCTGGTCTGCGTGCCCCGTTCGCCCCGCTGCGAGGCATGTCCCTGGCAGCCTGACTGCATTGCCGCACGAGATCAGGTCCAGGCAACCTTGCCAAAGAAAAAACGCAATGACGCGCCGCGCGTGGTGCAGGTATACACCGGAATCCTGACAGCAGATCAGCGCATATTGGCGGTTAAGAGGCCGCCAAGCGGATTGCTGGCGGGCATGTGGCAGTTTCCGGCAGTGGAGTTTCTGGCGACCGATGATGAAGGTGGCGAGTGGCAAGCGGCGCTGCAGGAGCAATTTTCTCAGTTGGGGCAAACCATACGGGTGCAGGCGGAGTGGCGACAGTTAAAACATGTTTTTAGTCACAGGGAGTGGCATTTGCGGGCTTTTCACTGTACTGCTGTTTCGTTGGACGTTGCCGGACGGCCCGATGCCTGCTGGCTGGCGAAACCAGAAATCAAGACATTGAACTGGGCCGGTCCATACCGGAAATTGGCGGCGGCAGTACAGAACGAACTGCTGTAGAACTTGAACGAGAAAGGTAAGTTGAACACTTGTCTGGACAGAATCTGAAGTCGACACGGAATTTCAAAGTATTTTGCCTGTTATTGCTGGTGGCGCTGGTTGTATTGGCTGGACGACTCGGCTGGATTCAGCTTGTTGACGGCAAGTTGTGGGCCGAGCGCGCCCGGGAGCAACTGCAGGAAAGCCGTAGCCTGCAAACGCCGCGCGGGTCGATTTATGACCGCGGCGGCAAGGAACTGGCGATCAGCCACATGGCAAAATCCCTGTATGCAAATCCCCGCGAGGTGCATGACCCGGATGCACTGGCCAAGAAATTGGCGCCGCTGCTCAATATCCCGGAGGCTACGCTGCGGGACCGGCTTAAGGTCAAAGGCGCCTTCATCTGGTTGAAACGAACCCTGGAACCGCCCGAGTATAGCCGGGTGGCCGAATTCATTGCCAAAGAAAAGGTGCGTGGGCTGGATTTCCTCGAAGAAAGCCGGCGTGTGTATCCGAATGATCAATTGGCTGCCCACATTTTGGGGTTTGTCGGTACCGATGATAAGGGCCTGACCGGCATAGAAATGGGGATGGATTCGGTAATCAAAGGGCAGACCCACAAGCAGATCCTGGATACCGATAGCAAGGGAACGCCGATTTTTCAGTCGATTTTTGCTTTTACCAAACCCAAACCCGGCCACTCGATTTACCTGACGATCGACAGCGCAATCCAGTTTGCCGTGGAGCAGGCGCTGGACAATTCGCTGGCCCGTACCAAGGCCCAGGCTGCGACGATGATCGTGATGAACCCCAAGACCGGCGAAATTTTGGCCATGGCCAGTCGTCCGGCTTATAATCCCAATATGTTTTTCCGCTATTCGGAACAAATATGGCGCAACCGGGCGATTTCCGGCATTTATGAACCGGGGTCGACCTTTAAGTCTTTGGTGGCGGCCGCCGGCATTCAGGAGAAGGTCGTTACCGCAAAAGAGATGTTCAATGATACCGGAGCGATCGATGTGGGAGGCCGGATCATCAAGAACTGGGATGGCGGCAGCTACGGCAAGATGCCGTTTTCCGACATCATCAAGTATTCGATCAATACCGGGTTTGCCGAAGTGGCCCAGCGGATGGGCGGCAGCCGGATGCTCAAATACTCGGAAGCTTTTGGTTTTGGCAAACCGACCGGTGTTGAGTTGCCGGGGGAAGAGGATGGTCTGTTGCTCAGCCTCAAGGCCATGCAGCCTTCCGATGTGGCGACGATGGGGATTGGACAGGCGGTGGCGGTAACACCGCTGCAATTATTGACGGCGGTTTCAGCCCTGGCCAACGACGGGAAGCTGCTAAAACCCCATATTATCAAGGAAATCCGCGACGGGGACGGACTGTTGGTCAGTTACTCGGCGCCGCAGATGGTCCGTCAGGTGGTAGCGCCGGAGGTGGCGCATGAAATGGTCGGCCTGATGGAAAAAGTCCTGACCGAAGGCGGCGGCAAGCGGGCCAATGTCGAAGGCTACCGTTTCGCCGGCAAAACCGGTACTGCAGAACGATTGCGCGATAATGGCGCGGGGTATGACCCCGGCCGCTATATCGCCTCCTTTGTGGGATTTGGTCCATTGGAAGACATCCAGCTGGCCGGACTGGTGGTCATTGATAGTCCGCAAGGCTTGTATTACGGCGGCGAGATTGCCGCGCCGGTTTTTGCCGAAGCAATGACCCAAATCGTACGGATTATGGGGATGCGGCCATCACAAGAGATCAAGGCGTTTCAACCGCCGAAGCCTGTCCAGCCGAAATCGGCGCCGGTCAATCCGCCGCCGGCAGCGCCGCCAATGCCGCCTGTCGTTATGCCGGCCGGCAAATTCGCGATGCCGGATGTGCGCGGCAAGACGATCCGCGAAGCAGCGGCGATACTGCAAAAAGCTGGATTGTATCTGATACCGGAGGGCAGTGGCATAGCGGTGCGGCAAAATATCCCGCCCAATACGCCAGTGTCAAAAGGAACCGAGATCACCGTATATTTTGAGCCCCGATAACCGGGTGGCATTCGGCAGGAAAAACAGCTGTTTTTCGCGAAACAGTCTAATACGATTTGCGATGATTTGTGGGGAGGGATCAACCGGTGCTCAGCGATATTGAAATTGCCCAGGCCGCTTCCATGAAACCCATTGGCGAAATTGCCGCCGCTCTCGGAATTGATGCGCGACATGTAGAAAACTATGGACATTACAAGGCGAAAATATCTCTTGATGCATGGAAGGACCTGACGGCGAAACCGGATGGAAAGTTGATCCTGGTGACTGCAATCACGCCAACGCCTGCCGGCGAAGGCAAAACGACCACCACGATCGGCGTGACCCAGGCGCTTGCCAAACTGGGCAAAAAAGCGATCTGCATGCTGCGTGAGCCGTCTCTCGGCCCCTGCATGGGCGTCAAGGGCGGGGCTGCCGGCGGCGGTTATTCGCAGGTTGTGCCGATGGAAGAGATCAACCTGCATTTCACCGGTGACTTTCATGCGGTTTCCACCGCGCACGCATTGCTGTCGGCAGCGCTCGACAACCACCTGCAACAGGGCAATGAGCTGAAAATCGACCCGCGGCGGATCGTCTGGCGGCGGGCGGTAGACATGAATGACCGGGCCCTGCGCAATCTGGTGGTCGGGCTGGGTGGCAAAGCCCACGGCGTGCCGCGTGAAGATGGCTTTGACATCACGGTGGCTTCGGAAGTCATGGCAGTACTTTGTTTAGCCAAAGATATCAGTGATCTGAAGGAGCGCCTGTCAAAAATCGTCGTGGGTTATACTTATGGCGGCGAACCGGTAACGGCCGGCGCGCTGAAGGTGCATGGGGCGATGGCCGCCTTGCTGAAAGAGGCGATCAAACCCAATCTGGTACAAACCCTGGAAAATGTTCCGGCGATCATTCACGGTGGTCCGTTCGCCAATATCGCCCATGGCTGCAACAGCCTGACGGCGACGCGCATGGGACTGAAACTGGCTGATTATGCCGTGACAGAAGCCGGGTTCGGCGCCGACCTGGGCGCGGAAAAATTCCTTGACATCAAGTGCCGGATGGGTGACCTCAAGCCGGCAGCCGTCGTGCTGGTCGCCACGGTGCGGGCGCTGAAAATGCACGGCGGAGTTGCCAAATCCAACCTGAGCGTGGAAGATGTGCCGGCAGTGGTCCGGGGCGCCGGCAATCTGGAAAAGCATATTGAAAACCTGCAGAAATTTGGCTTGCCGATCGTAGTGGCCGTGAATGAGTTTCCCACCGACACCCCGGCCGAACTGACTGCCGTATTGGAAATTTGCGGGCGGCACGGCGTCGAAGCGGCCATTTCAAAAGTGTTTGGCGATGGTGGCAATGGCGGCATCACGGTAGCAGAGAAATTGCTCGCGGTGATGGAAAAAACGCCGTCAAACTACCAGCCGCTTTATCCGCTGTCAGCGACGTTGTCGGAAAAAGTGCGGATTATTGCCCGGGAAATATATGGCGCCGATGATGCCGTTTTCACCAAAGAGGCGGAGCAGAGCATCGAAAAACTGACCGGCATGGGGTATGGCGGCCTGCCGATCTGTATGGCCAAGACCCAGTATTCGCTGTCTGATGATCCCAGTCTGCTCGGCAGACCCCAGGGCTTCAATGTGACGGTTCGCCAGGCAAAATTATCAGCCGGAGCAGGATTTGTCGTCATGTTGACCGGTGAAATCATGACCATGCCGGGATTGCCGAAAGTGCCGGCAGCCGAGAAAATCGACATTGATAATGAAGGCCGGATATCCGGGTTATTTTAGGGAGGATTTTATTAACATGGCTCTGATTATGGAGGGGAAACCGGCGGCGGCTGCGATTCGCGCCCGCTTGACGGAAAAAGCCGGTAAACTGCGTGAGCAGGGCGTTGTCTGCGGATTGGCAGTAGTCCTGGTTGGCGACGATCATGCGTCGATTATCTATGCAGACTGGTTAAGCAAGCTGTGCAGTAATCTCGGCATCCGTTATCACTTGGCCGCGTTGCCGGCCGAAACGACACAAAGCGAAATGCTAAGCCAGATTGAGCAATTGAATGCCAATCCGGAAGTCAGCGGGATTTTGCCGATGATGCCGCTGCCGGCGCAGATCAATCCAGATATTATTGCCCGCAGCATCAATCCGGAAAAAGATGTCGATGCAATGCATCCGCTGAACGTTGGCTTGGTGGCGGCGGGAAAAAGTCCCTGGGCGCCTTGCACCCCGCGGGCGGTGATGACGGTGCTCGACCATTATGGAATTGAACTGGCCGGCAAGCATGCCGTGATCGTCGGTCGCAGCAACGTAGTCGGCAAACCATTGGCCCAGCTGTTGCTTGGGCGCGATGCGACAGTGACGGTATGCCACTCCAAGACGCCGGATCTGGCTGCGTTTTTACGACAGGCTGATCTGGTGGTGGCAGCGGTCGGCAGGCCGCACATGATTCAGGCGCCGATGATCCGGCCGGGAACCGTGGTTGTCGATGTAGGAATCAATGAACTGGACGGCCGCATCGTGGGCGATGTCGATTTTGCCGGGGTAGAGCCGCTGGCAGCGGCAATCACACCGGTGCCGGGCGGAATTGGTACAGTAAGCACCGTAATGGTGCTGGAGGCGGTGCTGCGAAAATGGCCGGACTAGACAACCCAGGAAAACTGCTGGCGATCTGCGGCGGCAAAGTATATACGATGAACGGCGCACCGCTCGAGCGGGGCTGCGTTTTGATTGAAAAAGGAAAAATCGTGGCAGTCGGTGAATCACTGCCGATTCCTGACGATTGTGCAGTGTATGATGCGACCGGCAAGGTCGTAACGCCCGGTCTGATTGACGCGCATACCCACCTCGGCGTGTACGCCGAACCGGCGGAATGGTCGGCTGAAGACGGCAATGAGACCAGTGGACCGGTGACCCCGGCGATGGATGCGCTGGACGCGATCAACCCGGCGGATATTGCGTTTGATGATGCATTGGCCGGCGGCGTGACCACGGTGATGATCGCACCGGGCAGCGCCAATGCGATTGGTGGTCAGTGCGTGGTCTTGAAAACAGTCCGCCAGGCTACCGTGGAGTCAATGCTGCTGAAACGGCATGCCGGCCTAAAAATCGCTTTTGGCGAGAACCCGCGCCGGGTGTATGGCGACAAACAAAAAGCGCCGGTCACGCGAATGGCCACGGCGTACCTGATTCGCGAAACATTGCAAAAAGCGCGCGACTATCTGAAAAAAAAGGGAACCAAAGAATTTACGCCGGATTTTGGCATGGACGCAGTGCTGAAGGTGCTTCGCCATGAAATGCCGCTGCGGGCGCATGCGCACCGGGCGGATGACATCATGACCGCACTGCGGATCGCCCGAGAATTCGACGTGGATATAGTGCTGGACCATTGTACCGAAGGCCACCTGATTGCGGAAGAACTGGCCGGTCGCCAGGCAAAGGCGGCCATCGGACCGCAGTTGATTACCCGGGCCAAGATGGAGCTGAAGGACAAGAGCTATCGCACTCCGGCCGTGCTTGACGCCCATGGCGTGCAGTTTGCCCTGATCAGCGACCATCCGGTGGTGCCCAATATGTTTTTGTCGGCTTATGCCGGTTTGGCTGTACGATTTGGCCTGTCGCCGCTGGCTGCGCTGCGGGCGGTGACCCGCGATCCGGCTGAAATGATGGGGATTTCCGACAAAGTCGGGATGTTGGCGCCGGGCCGGGACGCAGATGTTGTCGTCTGGAGCGGAGAGCCGCTGGAAATAGCTTCACGCGTGGAAAAAATATGGGTTGGCGGTTCAGCAAAGAACTTGTCAGCCGACAATGGAGGAGCGGCAACATGGCAGAAGTAATCGACCGCGATTGGGAAGAGTTCAAGACAAAATTCAATACCAAATCCCAAATCGACCTCAATCAATACAAGCCGGCCCAGATGCAGCGGCGGATCACCAACCTGATGGCCCGCCACAATGTCACCAAGTATATGGACTTTTTTCAACTGATCGATAAAGACGAAGCCCTGTTTCGCTATTTCATCGACTACCTGACGATCAACGTGACCGAGTTTTTCCGTACGCCGGAGAAGTTTGTCGAACTGGAGCAAAAAGTTGTTCCCGATTTGATGAAACAGAGCCCGAAGCTGAAAATCTGGAGCGCCGGTTGTTCCACCGGCGCCGAGCCGTATTCGATGTCGATCATGATGTCGGATTTGACGCCGAAAACCAAGCATCAGATTTTGGCCAGCGACCTGGATGTGAAAATGCTGGCCAAGGCCAAGGAAGGCATTTATCAGATGAATGAACTGAAAAATGTTTCGCCGGCCCGGATGGCGAAGTATTTCCGCCAGGTGGATGCCGACCGCTGTGCCGTGTTGCCGGAAGTCAAGGAAGGAATCACCTTCCAGCACCATAACCTGCTGCTGGACAAGTATGACAGTGGCTTTGACCTGATTTCCTGCCGTAATGTGGTGATCTATTTTACCGAAGAAGCCAAAGATAAACTTTACCGCCGGTTCCTGGAAGCGCTCAGGCCGGGTGGCGTGCTGTTTGTCGGCGGAACCGAGGCGATTCTCAATTTCCGCGACATCGGGTTCCAGCATTACCTGCCGTTCTTCTATCAAAAACCGTTTAAATAATCGCTGACGCCGCTGGATAGAAAAAAAGATGATGTCGGTTTAACCGACATCATCTTTTTTTCTTTTTGTAGAGGTTGCTGGTATTCAGTAATTGAAACTTTCCGGCGCTTTTTCGCGGATCGAGAACGCTTCCGGCGGCAAGGACAAAAACGCATCCACGACGGCAGGGTCAAAGTGCGAACCGGCTAAAGAGCGGATGTGTTCACGAATCTTACTATCGGGCCAACTGCGGCGATAGGGGCGATTGGAGGAAAGTGCATCCCAGACATCGACCGGTGCGAACAGCCGGGCTTCAATGGGAATGTCGGTTCCCTTGAGTTTGTCGGGATAGCCTTCGCCGTCCCAGCGTTCATGGTGACTGCGGGGAATGGCCAGTGCCGGATGCAGATATTCGATCTGATGCAGCCAGTCGTAACCATAGATCGGATGTAGCCGCATGATTTGCCACTCTTCGGCTGTCAGCGGGCCGGGTTTCAGCAAGATGGAATCCGCCACGCCCAATTTGCCAATGTCGTGCAGCAATGCGCCGCGCCAGATATGGATATGCCGCTCGGCAGGAATATTCATCTGTTTTGCCATTTCCACCGCGATCGAGGCGACACGGCGGCTATGGCCTTCGGTTTCGCAGTCGCGCAGGTCAAGCGCCCTCGCCCAGCCTTCCAGCGTGGTGTCATAAGTCGCATCCAGTTTTTCCAGTGCCAGGCGAATTTTCTGCTCGATTTTTGACCGGCTGGCGATTTCCAGTTTAGCCGTATTATAAAGTTTGGCATTATCCAGTGCTAACGAAGCAAGATTGGCGATTTCTTCCAAACAAGAAAAATCATCCATCTGGATTCGTTTTTCAGGGTCCCAGTGCACTATGGTCAACAGTCCGACTACTTCAGTCAGTGAGTTTTTTAACGGAAAAATAGCCATGGCGGTGATGCGGTCAAATATGGCTCCCTTTATTCTTCCCGGCCAGTTGCGGTAATCGTCGAGGACCATTGCCTGGCCGCTGGCCAAGACTTGTGCCGCCAAGCCTGCGTTAACCCGGGGCGGTTCGGTAAATTCGGTGGCGTTAATTCCGGAGATTGCTACAACTTTCAGGTCTGCAGTTTCCGGGTCAAGCAAAGCGCAATAGCCAAACGGCGCGTCTGCCAGGCTGACGGCCCGGTGCGTGATTGCCTGCAGTAACGCCGCCTGGTCCAGGTGTCCGATAATGTCCAAGGTCGTCTCATGCAAAAACTCCATTAGCCGGGTATGGCGGCGTTCCGATATATCGCGCGCCACAACCATTACCACGTCCCGCTCGTTAATCGCAACCATGCGCACACTGCGTTCCATTTCAAAAACGTAGCCGTCCTTGCGGCGAAAGCGACGGGTTTCCAAAGGCTTCCGGCGCAGTTTTGGCAAGGTGATGTCAAATGATTGATCGATCCAGCGCTGTTCGTCTACAACCACATCGTAAACACTGAGTTTTGGAATATCTTCACTGGTATAGCCGGTTAATTCCAAATAACGTTTGTTGGCTTGCAAAAGCCGGCGGGTGATTGGATCGATCAGCAGGATGGCATCGGAAGACTGTTCGATCAGGCTGCGGTAGAGGGTTTCGCTTTCCCGCCGTTGCTGAAGTTCCAGGGCAGCGGCTTCGAACAATCGGGCATTTTCCAGGGCGACTGAGGCGAGCGCGCTGAACTGCTCCAGCGCGGTTACGTCGGTTTCGTCAAATCGCAAGGCGGGGTCGGTATGACTCAGAGTGAGGACGCCGACAACCTCGGTGGCGGAAAAGATCGGTACACCGACGATCGTCCGGATATCGGCGAAAACGGAATCGGGCAAACGCGGCGCCCACTGCTGATAATCGTCGATCACAATGACTTTACGCTGTTCCCAGACCTGGCCAACCAGGGCCTGGCCTTTTTTTATCGCATATCCATCGGGAATTCCCACAAGGGGACCGCAAAAATATTTGATCTTCATCGTGCTTTGTTTAGGGTCGAGCATGTTCATCAAGCCGATCGGTGCGCCTATCGCCTGTGCGGCCCGCTGTAAGAGTGTGCGCAATAAAGTATCGATGTCGCGGTGCTTGATCAGCTCGACTGACATATCGTGCAAGGATTCCAACAGTCGCTTCTGACGGGTGAGTTTTTCATCATGGCATTTTTTTTCGGTAATGTCGAATGAAATCCCATAAACTGCGGTTACTGCGCCGTTTTCGTCAAACAGGGGACGTTTGATGGTGGAATAGATTGCGGAAAAACCATGCTCGCTCAGTGTATAAACATCTTCGCACTCAACGGCAGTCTGCGACTTGATTACCGCCAGGTCGGCATCGCGAAACGCTTTTGCTAGCTGCGGACTATGGATTTGGTGGTCGGTCAGCCCGATTCGGTCTTCATTACGGACTTTGCGAATGCGGCGGTAGGTTTCATTGATAAAAATGTAGCGCCCGGCCGCATCCTTGACCCAAACCAGATAAGGCACACCATCTGCCAGTGCTTGTGGCAGTGAATCGATCGATCCATTCCAGACAATGCGGGGTTGCATTCTGCCGAAGCCTCCTCAAGCGAAACGCTATTCAAATAAAACGTTCGGCAATCTGGTCAAAACTCCTTTGTTCTGCATATAATGAGGATTACAGGCGAGTACTGCTTATCTTTCTATCTATCCAGTCTTGACAACTTTTTTTCTAACTGTTACAATCAAAACCAACATATGAATAATTAATATCTTTAAAGTCAATGATCAGGAAGAGTACTCGTGTGAGAGAGCCTCAGCGAGCCGGTGGCAGT
>CAYLSL010000020.1:0-25896 GCA_964386615.1 uncultured Veillonellaceae bacterium | reverse complement strand
GGTTCTTCATCAAGGTGGCGGCAATGATTTTCCTGTTCATGTGGTTCCGCTGGACTTTTCCCCGGATTCGTGTGGATCAGCTGATGTCATTCGGCTGGAAGGTGCTGCTGCCCTTGTCGATTGTTAATGTAGTGGTGACAGGCATTGGATTATGGCTGTTCTTCCCGTTGGGTTGAGAGGGGTGATGTTGTGTTTGGCGTAGGATTGATTAAAGGCCTCAGCGTCACTTTGCGGCGCTGTTTTTCCAAACCGAATACGGTCGAGTATCCGGAACAGCGCTTGCCGGTGGGGCAGATGTTTCGCGGCGGAACATTAGATTTGAATCAGGAAAAATGTATTGCCTGCGGCCTGTGTGCGCTGGCTTGCCCGAACAATGCGATTGAGCTGGCGACCGAAAAAACGGAGAGCGGCAAAAAAGCTCTGACGCTTTACCGCCATCATATGCCGGTCTGTTTGTTCTGCAATTATTGTGTGGAAGCCTGTCCGACGCAGGCGATTCATTGGACGCAAAACTATGAGATGAGTTCACTGACCTATGACGAGCAGATTATCGACTGCATGGCAGCGAAAGGGGGCGCACGCTGATGGAAAGTGGCGGCCTGATGCATACTCTGGCATTCTATCTGTTGTCGGGCATTACCCTGGCAGCGGCCATGGGTGTCGTGTTCAAACGTAATCTGGTGCAAAGCGCGTTCCTGCTGTCAGTTACATTTCTGGGTGTGGCCGGTCTGTATATGACGCTGCAGGCTGAGTTCATGGCGGCGGTCCAGGCTTTGGTCTACAGCGGCGCAGTCGCCGTTCTGGTAGTGATTGGCGTTATGCTCACGCATCGCGAGCAGATGTCCCGTTCCAATCCGCCGAACAAAATGCTGTTCGCCGGCGCGTTCGCAGCGCTGTCGGTTGTTGGCGTAATGGTCTGGGCGATCCTGGCAACCCCGTGGAAAGTTGGTAAAGGCAGCGTTGTGACGGCTGGCGATATCGGACGGCGATTCTTGACGGATTTTGCCCCGCCGTTTGAGGCTGTGGCACTTTTACTACTGGCGGCGCTGATTGGCGCAGTCGTATTGTTTAAAGGGGGCAAGGCGCAATCATGATCGGACTGTCGCATTATTTGCTGGTTGGCGCTGTGTTATTCGGACTGGGATTGTTCGGCTTGCTGACGAAACGCAATCTGATCGCCGTACTGATGTCCATCGAATTGATGCTGAACTCGGTCAATATCAACCTGGTGGCTTTTTCCCGCTATAGTGCGACGGATGCGGCGGCCGGCCAGGTGTTTTCCCTGTTCATCATCGCCGTCGCCGCGGCTGAAGTAGCCGTGGGACTGGCTTTGGCCTATGCCATCTATCGCGGCCGGGATACCGTGTCGGTCGATGAGATGAATTGGCTGAAGTGGTAAGGGGGTGCTGAATATGTGGGCTGAATTTTCATTGCAATATGCCTGGCTGATTCCTTTATTGCCGGCAGTGACGTTTGTCCTGATTGCCTTCTTTTTGCGCGGATTGCCGGAGATGGCGTCCCGGCTGGCGATCAAAGCGATGACGACGTCGTTTATCATCTCGGTCGGGGTGGCTTGGGCGGTGTTGTCGCAAGGGATCAGCGTGGAAAAACCCTTTATCATCAAAACCGTCTGGTTTTCGATGCCGGGGCTGACTGCCGAGATGGGCGTGCTGATTGATCCGACTTCTTCGATGATGCTATTGGTCGTGTCACTGATCTCGTTATTGGTGATGGTTTATTCGACCGGCTATATGACCGGCGACCCCGGTTATGGTCGTTTCTTTGCCTTCTTATCGTTATTTGCCGCTTCGATGATGGCGATGATCATCTCGACGAATTTCCTGCAGTTGTTTGTGTTCTGGGAATTGGTCGGTCTGTGTTCCTATCTGTTGATCGGTTGGTATTTCCATAAAATATCGGCGCGTGAAGCAGCCAAAAAGGCCTTTATGACGACGCGGATCGGTGATTTCGGCTTGTTGCTGGGAATCTTGTTTTTGCAGATCATGTTTGGCACGCTCGATTTTACGGAACTGGGCACGAAAGTACCGGCCTATGTGAGCCAAAACGGCGCGGCGCTTTTGACCTGTGTGGCGCTACTGATATTTGCCGGACCGATTGCCAAATCCGGCCAGTTTCCCCTGCACGTATGGTTGCCGGATGCGATGGAAGGTCCGACGCCCGTGTCGGCGCTAATTCATGCGGCGACGATGGTCGTGGCCGGTGTGTATCTGGTGGCCAGAGCCTTTGCGATTTTCAGTGTACTGCCGGGTGCGATGACGGTCATCGCCTGGATGGGCTGTTTCACGGCGCTGTTTGCCGCCTGCATCGCGCTGACGCAACGGGAAATCAAACGAATCCTGGCGTTTTCGACGATCAGCCAGCTGGGTTATATGATGATGGCGCTTGGCGTCGGTAGTCTGACGGCCTCGATGTTCCATCTGATGACGCACGCCTTTTTCAAGGCGCTGTTATTCCTCGGCGCCGGTTCGGTCCTGCATGCGCTGCATGACAAAGCGGACATCTTCGAGATGGGCGGACTGCGCAAATCGATGCCTGCCACCTGCGCGATGATGGGCATTGCTGTGTTGGCGATTGCCGGCATCCCCCCGTTCGCCGGCTTCTTCTCCAAAGATGAGATACTGGTGGCGGCTGCACATTTTTCCACGCCGCTATATATAGGCGCTTCGTTTACCGCATTTCTGACGGCGTTCTATATGGCGCGGCTATTTTTGGTCGCGTTCTTTGGCGAGGAAAACCCGCACAATCATCCGCATGAGTCAGGCATGTCGATGTTGTTTCCAATGGGCGTGCTGGCGGTGCTCAGCGTTTTTGCCGGCGCAGTTCCTTTTGCGATGGGGTTTGGCGACTGGGTCCGTTTTGGCCCGGCTCACCATGCGGGAATTGACTGGGGAATTGCTTCTGCTTCCACATTGATCGCGCTGGCCGGTTTCGGCCTGGCCTGGACGATCTACGGCCGCGGGGCAAGGCGTTCGGATGCGATCGCCAAACAGGCAGGATTTCTGTACTCGCTGAGTTTGAATAAGTTCTATATTGACGAACTCTACCAGTGGTTCAACCGGAATATCGTGACGGGCCTGGCCCGGGTACTCTACTGGGTCGATTTGAATGTCGTGGATGGGATCGTCGATGGTGCTGCGCAGAAAAGCGGCGCAGTCGGAGCGATTTTGCGGCGGTTCCAGACCGGACAGACGCAGCAGTATGCTGCGGTGATGCTGATTGCTACGGTAATGTTGGCCCTGATACTGGCGTTTTCTGCCGGTGCGGTCGCCGGGGGAGGGAAAATCTGATGTCGTTTCCAGTACTGTCTACTATACTGTTCGCGCCGATTATGGGCGCTGCGGCGATTACCTTCCTGCCAACGACGGCTGGTTCCTCAATAAAAAAAGTCAGTGCAGCGGCGATGGGGATCTCATTCCTGCTGTCATTGCTGGTGTTCTTTGGTTATGACTGGCATAGCGGCGGCATGCAGTTCGTGGAAGAACTGGCCTGGCTGCCGGAGCTGGGGGCTGCCTATAGTTTAGGGGTGGACGGCCTGTCAGCGCCAATGATTCTGCTGACCGCCCTGATCGGTTTTGCCGGTGTATTTGCCTCCTGGCGGGTGGATGAACGGCCGAAAGAGTTTTTCATCCTGTTCCTGCTGCTGGTGGCCGGCGTTGCCGGCACCTTCGTGGCCCGGGACCTGTTCTTGTTTCTGCTCTGCTACGAAGTCGTGGTCATTCCGATTTATATCATGATCATCCTCTGGGGCTCAAGCAAACGGGTCACCAAGGAATATGCCGCAATGAAACTGACGATTTACCTGTTGCTCGGTTCAGCGTTTCTCCTGGCAGGCATCCTGATGCTGTATCTAAATGCCTATCCCGCCGGTACGCGGACGTTTTCAATGGAAGCGCTTACGCAGGCTGCAGCGGGTGGCGCCTTGTCGCCGGAGTTCCAGAAATTCGCCTTCTTTTTCGTGATGCTCGGTTTTGGCTCCTTGCTTTCGATGTGGCCGTTTCATTCCTGGTCGCCGGATGGCTATGCCGGCGCACCGACGGCAGTGTCGATGGTGCATGCCGGGGTATTGAAGAAAATTGGCGGCTATGGTTTGATCCGGATCGGCCTGTTGATGCTGCCTCTCGGCTTTAAGTTCTGGGCGCCGCTGATTGCTGCATTTGGCGTGGCCAACGTCGCTTATGCCGCATTCATTGCGTTGGTGCAGAAAGACATGAAATACGTGGTCGGTTATTCTTCGGTTTCCCACATGGGTTATGTATTGATTGGGATTGCCGCAGCCGATGTCATTGGCATCAACGGCGCCGTAGCCAACATGTTTGCGCATGGCGTCATGGCAGCGTTGTTCTTCGCCATGATCGGCCACATCTATCATGCCACGCATACGCGGCACATTCCTGATCTGGGCGGACTTGCGCATCAAATGCCGCGGGCGACAGTGGGATTCTTCCTGGCCGGGATGGCGTCGCTTGGCCTGCCTGGTTTAATCAGCTTCGTACCGGAGTTTACCATCTTCGTCGGTTCCTTCAAGGCCTTTCCGTTGTTTGCCGTGCTGGCGATCGCCGGGATCATCCTGACGGCGCTGTATGTGCTGCGGGTGCTGGCGGATGTATTGTTCGGGCCTCGTCGCAGTGAATGGGACAAGGTGCACGATTTACACGGCGCCGATTGGGTGCCGTTGGTGGTTTTGGGCTCGTTCCTGATCGGCTTTGGCTTTTTCCCGTCGTTGTTGATGAATGTGGTGAATAGCGGCATTGAGCCGTTGATGCCGCTGCTCGCAAAGCTAAAACTGGCGGCGACGCTGTGGGGGGGACTGTGATTATGAATTTCAATGCATTGATGCTGGAAATGGCGGTCGCCCTGCTGGCATTGCTGATCCTGGTGGCTGACCTGTTGATGGAACCCGGCCAGTCCCGCCGCAAACTTGGTTATCTGGCCATTGCCGGTCTGGTAGGAGTACTGCTGGTTTCGTTCAGTCGCTATGGAATGAATCAGACTTTTTATAGCGGACTGTTCCGGCTTGATGATTATGCCGTGTTTTTAAAACAGACCTTTATTGTCGGCGCGATTCTGGTGATGCTGTTTTCACTCGACACTGTCGACCGTTTGCCGCACTCCCGGGCAGAATTCTACGTCCTGTTGCTGTTTGCGGTCGTGGGGATGATGGTGCTGGCTTCGGCCAATGACCTGATTACGCTGTATGTGGGGATTGAACTGATGACGTTCAGTTTCTTCATCCTGGTTGGATACGTACTGACGGAATCAAAATCTACCGAAGCGGCGATCAAGTATCTGGTGCTGGCTTCGGCGGCTTCTGCCGTGATGCTCTATGGCATGAGCCTGTTGTTCGGAGTCGCCGGGCAACTGAGTTATGCGGGAATCGCCAAAGGCTTGGTTGCTTCGCCTGCTTTGCTGGTCGGTTGCGTGATGGTTCTGGCCGGCTTTGCCTTTAAACTGGCGGCGCCGCCATTCCACATGTGGGCGCCTGATGTGTATGAAGGCGCGCCGGTTCCGGTGACGGCAATGTTGGCCATGGGTTCGAAAGCGGCCGGCTTTGCGGCGCTGATCCGCGTATTCACAGAAATATTCCCGGCGACGGGTTATCCGTGGGCCCTGCTGGTGCTGGTTCTGTCCGGAGCGGCGATGCTGCTCGGCAATCTGGCGGCAATTCCGCAGACCAACATGAAACGGATGCTGGCCTATTCGTCAATCGCCCAGGCCGGCTACCTGTTGATCGGATTGCTGGCTGGCAGCACGGCCGGGGTTAAAGGCATGCTATTCTACCTGTTGATCTATGTGTTTGCAAACGTGGGGGCTTTTGCCGTAGTGACGGCGGTCAGTAAACATCGTAACGGTGAAACTATCGCTGACCTGGCCGGGCTGTCACGGCAGGCGCCGGTACTGGCAGTTGTGATGACAGTATCCTTGCTGTCGATGGCGGGGATTCCGCCGCTGGCCGGCTTCGTCGGCAAGTTCTTCCTGTTCTCGTCGGCGATTGATGCCGGCTACCTCTGGATTGCCGTCCTCGGGTTTGTTTTGTCGATGGTGTCGGTATACTATTACCTCAATGTGGTGAAGGTGATGTATCTGGGTGCGCCGGCGGATACCCGTCCGTTTGACATTGCCATGCCGGTTCGGCTGACTGCTGTATTCGCAATGGCGGCGACTTTGGCGATGGGCGTATACCCCGGCCCGTTATCCAAATTGGCAGATATGGCGGCAAAAACTGTGTTCAAATAAGCCGAAGAAAATCAAGTTGCAATTTGAGAGATAATCTTAAAATTAATGAGAATATAGAAACGAGTAATAAGCTAAAACAAATTAATAAAATTTAATTAAACAAGTAGAATATAAAATAATATATTTGAGACAATGCTTTGATCTGTGAAAAATAAGCATTGTCTTGTTTTTTTATTTATAGGAATGTAATAGCTGGGGTTGCAGATAATGGATGCGAAAAAAGGTGCCGTTAGGCACCTTTTTATACCGGATTTCAATAGCGGCGATTTTTTCCCTACGACAGTTGAATTTTTTCCATACTATTTTCGTTTGATCAAAAATTGATTCATCAACACGCCGGCAAGAAAACCGCCGACATGAGCCCACCAGGCGATGCCGGCTCCAGCCATTCCGGCAGATATGGCTCCGCCTTGCAGTTGGTAGAAAAACCATACGCCGAGAAACAGCATGGCTGGAATTTCAACAATTGTGAAGATGAAAAATAGCGGCACCAGTGTCTGGATCTTGGCCCGGGGAAAGCAAACTGCGTAGGCGCCCAAGATGCCGGATACGGCTCCGCTGGCGCCAATGACCGGAACCGTGGAGGCGGGGTCAAAAGCAAACTGGGTCAGATTGGCGATGATGCCGCAAGTGAAATAGAATAACAGGAACCGCGTGTGACCAAGACAATATTCCACGCTGTGGCCGAATAGCCAGAGAAACCAGACGTTACCGATCAAGTGCAGCCAACCGCCATGCAGAAATAAACTGCTGAACAGACTCGCGATCACTCCGGCATCCGGTATGCCGGAACGGAGCATTTGACTTATCTGTGCGGGGACCATGCCCAACTGTCCGACCCAATGGCGCAGTTCCGCGGGCGAAAGTTGCAGTTCATTGATGAAGACGCCGATATTCACCGCGATTAACGCTACAGTGATGAACGGAATGATATTGGGCCTGATGTTGTCACGCAAAGGAATCATTGAACACGCTCCGGCTAAAGAATTATACTCTTTATTAAGATATTCCACGCAACGGCTGCGGTTCCTGCCCGCTCATGGCAGCCGATAATGGCGAAAACATCGGGCAGGGAAAGGACAGCCAACCGACGAATGCTGTATAATATGTTTGAGGTGTTTTTATGCAGTTGGTTGCTGATTTACATGTTCATACCGTGGCCAGTGGTCATGCCTACAGTACGGTGGCGGAAATTGCCCGGGTTGCTGCCGATAAGGGGTTATTGCTGATTGCGCTTACAGACCATGGCCCGGCCATGCCAGGCGGCCCCCACGCCTATCATTTTTCCAATCAGACTGCAATTCCGGACTCGCTGTTTGGTGTACGGGTGCTCAAAGGGATTGAAGCAAACGTGATGGACCGGCGGGGCAGACTGGATCTGGATGAATTCCGGCTTTCCAAACTGGATATTGTGGCGATTGGCTTGCATACCGTTTGCTCCCCTTATGGATCAAAGAAGGAGAATACGGCGATGATGGTGGAAGCGATGCAGAATCCATTTGTTGATGTGGTGGTCCACCCGGGTAATCCGGAGTATCTGGTCGATGAGGAAATCATCGTCAAGGCGGCTGTTCAGTTCGATGTCGCCCTGGAAGTCAACAACAGTTCCTTGACGGTTTCCCGTAAAGGCAGCCTGCCTCACTGCGATCATATCGTCAGTTTGGCCAAAACACATGGCGCCAAGTTGATTGTCGGGTCCGACAGTCACTATTGCGAAACCGTCGGAGAGTTCTCCGTGGCGGCTGAACTCTTGCAGAAGCATGGAATCCTGCCGGAGCAGGTATTGAATACATCGTTGGAAAAGGTGCTGGCGCATTTAAACCGCCGGACCAACCACAGTAAAGTGAAAATCTGAGGGGGCGGTTAGATTGGATTCTTCCAGACTCGTAATCATTACCGGCATGTCTGGCGCTGGTAAAACGCAGGTCGTACATATCATGGAAGACCTTGGCTATTTTTGTGTGGATAACCTGCCGCCGGCCCTGATTCCCAAGTTTGCCGAACTTTGTGCTCAATCGGCCGGTCGGGTCAGCCGGATTGCGTTGGTTGTCGATATCCGCGGCGGCGAATTTTTTGACGAGCTGATGCATGTTTTAGGCGAGATGGACCGGGAAGCGGTGATGGCCGAAGTCCTGTTTCTGGAAGCGGCTGATGCCACGCTGATCCAACGCTATAAAGAAACCCGCCGCCGCCACCCGTTGGCGCCGCAGGGCCGGATCAGCGAAGGAATTCGCCAGGAGCGCGACCGCTTGGAGTATGTGCGGGGCCGGGCCACCCATATTATTGACACCTCCAGCCTGACCACACAGCAACTGAAGGAACGGATCACCGAACTGTACGGCGGCGAGAGTGAACAGGCAAAGCTTAGCGTCAACGTGGTGTCTTTCGGCTTTAAGTACGGGATTCCCCTCGATGCGGATATGGTTTTTGACGTGCGTTTTTTGCCCAATCCATTCTATGTCGAGCCGTTGCGCTGCAAAACCGGTGAGCACCCTGAAGTGCGGGAATATATCAATAAATGGCCGGTAACTCATCAGTTTCTCAAGCGGTTGCAGTCATTCATCGATTTTCTGATTCCCCATTACGCCAAGGAAGGCAAGAGTCAGTTGGTCATTGCGATCGGCTGTACCGGCGGCATGCACCGGTCGGTTTTTGTATCGGGAAAAGTTGGCGAGGCGCTGCGCGAACAAGGATACCGCGTAGCGATCGAGCATCGGGATATCAAACACAACAAGGTCGTCGAGTAATATGACGCTGCTAAAATGGCTTTATCCGGGAATGCGGGTCAAACGCTGGTTTTTCTTGTTTACCGGCGGCGTGGTGGCATCAGGGTTCAGTTTGGCCTTGTTGCTCAATTACAAGTTTATCGGGGCGGTTGAAGGTACTTTATTCAATTTTGTGTATCGGGCGACAGGGACTTATTATGGCTGGGTGCCGACGTTTGTCGGGGCTTTGGTGCTGTGTCTCGGCCTGACGATGATGGGCTATGCCATGCGACGGATTATTCGTTCGATTGTCGAGGTGGTTGCGCCGGGCGGTACGGATCGCCTGGTGGATATTATTTATCAGAAACGCCGTCTGAACCGTGGTCCTTCGGTAGTTGTGATTGGCGGCGGGACTGGTTTGTCGACTTTGTTGCGCGGACTGAAGGTGCGGTCAAGCAATCTGACGGCGATTGTCACGGTGGCGGATGATGGCGGGTCGTCCGGCCGGTTGCGCCAAGATCTGGGCATTGTGCCGCCGGGGGATTTGCGCAGTTGTCTGGTGGCGCTGGCTGATACCGAGCCGTTGATGGAAAAATTGTTTCAGTACCGTTTTGCCGGCGAAGGCGACCTGGCAGGACACAGCTTCGGCAACCTGTTTATTGCGGCAATGACCCAGGTGGTCGGCGGCGATATCGAACAGGCCTTGCAGCAGTCCAGCAAGGTTTTGGCGGTACGCGGCCATGTTCTGCCGTCCTCCAATCGTCCGGTCCGCTTGTCGGCAGAAATGAACGATGGGAGCATGGTTCATGGGGAATCATCGATCCCGCTTTCCGGCAAGTCAATCCGGCGGGTAACGATCGAACCGGCTGATGTTGTGGCTGTCAAGGCTGCGGTGGATGCAATTTTGGAAGCGGATGCCGTGGTTCTGGGTCCAGGCAGTTTATATACCAGCGTGCTGCCCAATTTGTTGGTTCGCGAGATTGCGGCAGCATTAAAGCAGACCAAAGCATTGCGTATGTATGTCTGCAATGTGATGACCCAACCGGGAGAGACCACTGGTTATAAGGCATCTGACCACCTGCAGGCCCTCTATGATCATACGGGAGCGGGGGTTGTCGATTGTGTTCTGGTCAATGTTGAAGAAATAGATAGCTGTTTGCTGGATCAATATGCCAAAGAAGGTGCTTGTCCTGTTGAAGCCGACGTTGACAAACTACAATCCATGGGCGTTGCAGTTGTTTCCGGCCAATTGGTCAGCGCCACAAATTGGGTGCGGCACAATCCGGTCCGGTTGGCTCGCCTGATTTTGTCAACGCTGGGCGAGCGGCGCCAGGAGCAGGAAAAGATCATTGTCCGCAAAGCGCCGGTCATCGAGAGCGAATCGTAAGCTTGGCACGGGATACAAGGAGTGAATGATAGGTGTCTTTTTCCGCGGATGTGAAAAATGAATTGGTTCGACTGGATGAACCCAATGTCTGTTGCGCCCAGGCGGAACTGGCTGCTTTACTTTGGATGGGCGGCGTGGTCTCTTTCGGCGGGCAGGGGCTGCTCGGCGTAAAATTCATCACCGAAAGCGCCGCTGTGGCCAGGAAAGTGTTGCGTACCTTTAAAAAAGAAGGGATTGTCGAAACGGAAGTTAAGGTGAGCCGGGCATTGCGGCTGAAAAAAAATAATTCTTATGAGCTGCGGTCTTTGCCGTCGCCAGATGTCGTCCGATTTTTAATCCGCATGGGAATTTTTGTCGACGATGTATTGCTGGACCACCCGGAAAATCCGCCGCGTCGCTCCTGCTGCCGCAAAGCCTGGCTGCGGGGCGCTTTTCTTGGCGGCGGATCGATCAACCGACCGGAAGTGGAATATCATTTGGAATTGGTATCACAAAATGAGGGGTTTTCAGAAACGCTGGTGCATACATTGCGTTCTTTCGGGCTGCATGCCGGCTTGACGACACGCAAGCAGGATTATGTCGTCTACATGAAGGAAGGCAACGCGATTACTTCATTTTTGGGGATCGTCGGCGCACACAACGCGTTGCTGGAATTTGAAAATGTACGGATTGTCAAAGGGATGCGCAATCAGGTAAACCGACTGGTGAACTGTGAAACCGCCAATCTGGCCAAAACGGTGAATGCGGCCGTGCGTCAGGTTGAGTTGATCCGCTGGATTGCCAGCGGGCGCGGTCTTGCTTCACTGCCCCGGACGCTGCGTGAAGTGGCTGAACTACGGCTGGCAAATCCGGAAGCGACATTGCAGGAATTGGTAGAAGCCTTTGACGGCAAGATCAGTCGGTCCGGCATGAGTCATCGTCTGCGGGCGCTGGAACGGCTGGGTGAAGAAATGCAACAACAGGAGGCGCGATGAGATACCGTAGACTGTGGTTTGTATGCGCCGGAGTATTGTTATTGTTATTTGGCCTGACCTGGCTCGGTTCCCCCGGGACCGGGATTCCAGTGCTGACGTATCACCATATCGGTGCAGGAGACGACTGGTTGTACGTGAGTGAAGCGGATTTTGAGCAGCAACTGGTTTATTTGCGCGGGCAGGGATACACGCCTGTCAGTGTGGCCGAGCTGGCAACAGGATTGTCCGGTAAGACCAAATTGCCCAATCGGCCGATCGTGCTGACCTTTGATGACGGCTATGCGGATAATTATCGTGCTGCATTGCCGATCCTGCTCCGACAAGGCATGCGGGCCAGTTTCTTTGTTGTGACGGGAAAAATCGGCCAAACCGGTTACATGAGTTGGCCGCAGGCGGTTGAAATGCATAGCCGGGGGATGGAAATCGGTTCTCATACGGTTCACCATTACACATTGAATGAGATTAATCTCAAGGAAATGGAACGCGAACTGCTGGCGTCCCGCCTGATGCTGGAAAGCAATTTGCCGGCAGCACCGGCTGTGTTTGCCAATCCCTTCGGTGAAACCGCGCCGGCCGTGGTCGAACTGCTGGCCCGGACCGGCTATCAGGCTGCTTGTTCATCGGTTGTCGGTTTGAATCACCCTGGTGAGAATTTGTATATGATCCGTCGTCTGAGTGTGCCGAAGCCACGCTTTGGCTTATGGGAATTTCGGCTGCGACTGTGGTGGCTGAATATGCTCGACAGATTGGAGATGTAGCCAATGAAACGCCAAGTTTGCTTATTGTTGTTGCTATTGACGCTTTTATCCGCGCCGGTGGCCGCAATGCCGCTCAGTTTGCGAGATATGGCGGATATTTTGCCTGAATGGCCGATGACGATCTCGGAAGCTGGCGGCCTGTTCATTTTTTCGGATAGCCCGGAAGAATTTTTCAGTGAAGGGATTCTATATCAGGATAAAGTAAAAGGCAGTACCCGGCTTTTTTTTCACCATGTGAACGGAACGCAGGAAAAAAAGCGGGTCGTGATTTTATTGACGAACCGGAGTACGACGACGGCAAAAATAGAAGTGGAACGCTATGGGGTCAGTAAACCGGACCACGACTATCTGCGGGCCGGTCGGGCCATCCAGGCCGATTATTTTCAGGGAATCAAGCCGTTCAAGTTATTGGTGGCAGCCAACAGCAGCGTTGTGTTGCAGGACCGGACCCCGATTCCTGTTGTGTTGCCGAAGGCGATTATGACCGGTATGATTGATTTCAGTACCGACCAGGAAGTGCAGCTGACCGTTGCGGCGATAGGCGAGTCTGGCGATCCGGCTGCTCAATTGGATCAGTTGGCTGTTTTGCCGCCGGGTAAGCCCCATTTGCGGGGCACGTTCCAACGCGCCGACCGCCTGATGCTCGGCAAGCAGCCCTATGATCCAGG
Source organism: uncultured Veillonellaceae bacterium (assembly GCA_964386615.1). GTDB lineage: Bacteria > Bacillota > Negativicutes > UBA1444 > UBA1444 > UBA1444. The sequence continues at coordinate 13,149 of CAYLSL010000020.1, read as the reverse complement.
TAAAGATGGTCCGGTGTCGATTACGTTTGGTGATGGCGAAAAAGACCGTTTTTTGTCGGGCTGGGATGTCACTACCAAACTAACTGTGAAAAATGCGGGTAACTACGGTGTGGTATACCGGGTTCTGCTGCCAACAACCGGTACAGGGAAAGTTCGCTGTTACTTTAATCCGCGCGGCGGGGTTTATGCCGGCTGGTTGCGGGTAAAAACAAAAACGGAAGGAAAAATGATTGGCACACCAGCCAAAGGGTTGTCTTTTGGCCATCAGACGCTGGCTGATTTCGAATTGCTGGCCGAGTTTTCCGCCGGAGAATCCCTCTGGGTCACTTTTTCGCCGGCCGGCGCTTCCAATCTGCCGGTGCGACTGTTATTAACGCCGGCAATTTGAAAGACTCTTGCCTGCCATTTCAAAACGCGATAAAATAACATATATGATGAACCGGGGAGGGAAAATACCATGGGCAAACATATTCAGACAGTCAATGATGCTCCGCTGACCAAAACTGCTGTGACCGGCGGCTGCGGCGAGTGCCAGACCTCGTGCCAATCGGCCTGCAAAACTTCGTGTACGGTGGGAAATCAGAGCTGCCAGAAATAATTTCGGGCTCAAGTTGATAACAGGAACATTCAGGCGCCCCTGGTGAAATGCTGCCGGGGGTTTGCTTTTGTCGGGGGGAGTTTTATGGATATTCATAAATTTGTCGTGAACGGTGAATATATTCTGCTGGATGTGAACAGTGGTTCCGTTCATGTATTGGATCAGGTGGCTTATCGGGTGCTGGATTTTTTTGACGGAACGAATGATTCTGCCGTAATTGCAGCCTGTGCTGCGGATTTCGGCGAACCTGCCGTGCGCGAAACATTGGCCGAACTGCATGAACTGATCGCGTCAGGACAATTGTTTAGCGCCGATGCGGAGATTCCGCCTGTATTTGCGGTGAAACCGATCGTAAAATCGCTTTGCCTGCATATCGCACATGACTGTAATTTGCGTTGCGGCTATTGTTTTGCTTCAACAGGGTCGTTTGGCCATGACCGGGGCTTGATGTCGCCGGAGGTTGCCTGCAGGGCCGTTGATTTTTTGCTGGAACATGGCGGCAGTCGTAAACATGCCGAAATCGATTTTTTTGGCGGTGAACCGCTGTTGAATATGGGAACGGTGCGGGCGGCTGTCGCCCATATCCGCCGGCGTGAAGCCGAAACCGGCAAGGTATTCAATCTAACCCTGACCACCAACGCGGTATTGCTCAATCAGGAAGTTCTGGACTTTTTGAATCAGGAAAACATTCAGTTGATTCTCAGTATTGACGGGCGGCGCGAAGTGCATGACAGGATGCGCCCCTTCCCCAATGGCGCCGGCAGCCATGACAAAGTGCTGGACAACATGCACAAGGCGATAGAATCCCGCCAGGGCAGCAATTATTACGCGCGGGGGACCTATACCGCTTATAATCTTGATTTTGCCGCAGACGTGCTGGCACTGGCGGATGAGGGCTTTGGCCGGTTGTCGGTGGAGCCGGTTGTAGCGAAAGATGCGCCCTACGGATTAAGCGAAGAGCACTTGCCGGTACTTTTCGAGCAGTATGACCTGCTGGCGGCAGAATATCTGAAACGGCATCGCGAAGGGCGCGGTTTTGATTTCTTTCATTTCAACGTGGACCTTGAGCATGGTCCTTGCCTGGCAAAACGCCTTAGCGGTTGTGGCGCCGGACATGAATATTATGCGGTTACACCGGAAGGCGATTTGTATCCCTGCCATCAGTTTGTCGGTCGGGAAGGCTTCAAGGTGGGCACGGTTTATAGCGGATTGCAGCAACCGGACCTATGCAACGAATTTCGCCAGGCCCATGTGTTGACCAAGCCGGAGTGCCGAAGCTGCTGGGCCCGGTTTTACTGCAGCGGTGGCTGCCACGCCAATGCGGATGCTTTTCATGGCTCAATTCACCAACCATATCAGTTGGGTTGTGAATTGCAGAAAAAACGTCTGGAATGTGCGATTGCAGTACAAATTGGCTTGAAAAAGATTGCGGCGGACAAGAATTAAGAGGAAAACGGAAAGTATTGTCGAAATATTGAGGATATGGTTAAAACCAATTGCGAAAATTGGTTTGTTGATTAAGCAGAAAGGAGGATTTAGATGCACCTGGACATGGGATTGAATCTGGACCTGTCACAGAAGCTTGTCATGACGCCTCAGCTCTGTCAGGCCATCACGATTCTCCAGCTGTCTGCGCTGGATCTGGCCGAACTCGTTCAACAAGAGCTGTTGGACAACCCTGTTCTCGATCAGTTGGATTTGCCCGTCAAGGACGCTGCACTGCCAACAGCGCCAGAAGTGGCGCCAGTTCCTGCACCTGACTATTTTGACTGGGCTGATTATTTTAGCGAAGGCGGCAGTCGCGGTCTCTACACCCGGCAAGACTCGGGTGAGCCGGAAAATAGGGATGTTGCCGCCTGTGGCATGTCGTTGCATGAACATCTGGAATTACAGCTGGATTTTTGCAGCCTGACCCAGCGGGAGAAATCGCAGGGGCGTTATCTGATTGGCTGTATCGATAATAACGGCTATTTCACAGGCACGGTGGAAGATGCAGCAGTATCGCTGAAAACTTCACCGGAAAACGTAGAGGCGCTATTGCTGTTGATTCAGGGGTTTGATCCGGCGGGAGTCGGGGCGCGCAATCTGCAGGAGTGTTTGCGGATTCAGCTGCGGCAGCGCGGAGTTCATGATCCGCTGATTGACTGTCTGATTGATGATTATCTGGAAGCTGCGGCTTCTGGCAGATATGCCTGGATTGCCGGCAAAATCGGTGCAACAGCTGAGGATGTCCGCAAAGCGATGCAGTTGATTAGGACGTTGAATCCGAAACCGGGTTCAGCGGTTTCGGCGGAGGGACCTTGCAGCTATGTCGTGCCGGATATCACCGTGCGAAAGATTGACGGCGAATATCTGATTCTGATCAATGATAGCCAAGTGCCCGGGCTGCGGGTTAATCCCTATTACAAAAAGATGGCAAAAGAAACCGACGGTGATGCGAGGCGGTTTATTGAAGGAAGGATCGGCAGCGCTCTTTGGCTGATCCGCAGTATCGAACAGCGGCGTCAGACGCTGCAAAAAGTAATGCAGACGATTATTGAAGTCCAGCCCGACTTTTTTGACAAAGGGGCGAGGCATTTATTGCCGATGACGATGAAACAAGTGGCCGACCGGGTTGGTGTACATGAGTCGACGGTGAGCCGGGCTACCGCCAACAAATACGTGGCAACGGCACATGGGCTGTTTAGTCTGCGTTCCTTCTTTTCCGCCGGCGTATCGGCGGTCGATGGCAGTACGATGTCTGCAACCCGGGTTAAACGGGAAATCCGTGAACTGGTGGCAGCGGAGGATCCGATTCGTCCGCTAAGCGATCAGGCGCTGACCGAGCAGCTGATTAAAAAAGGCATTGCTGTTTCCCGTCGCACTGTGGCCAAATATCGCGAAGAACTGGAAATCATGCCGTCCTGTCGAAGAAAGAAGTGAGGAGCGTACAGTTGAATCAAAATAGTGAACCATTGCAATGGCTGTGTACCGGCAAAGTGATTCCGGCCTGCCGAACCGAGGCGGAATTGGCCGCTGCCCTGCGTTTACCGCAGGCGCCCAGTCTGATCATCTTGTTTGGCGATATCAACAGTTTGCCGGAACTAATCCGTCGGACAGATGAAGCGGGGAAACTCTTGCTGCTGCATTTGGACCTGATTGGCGGCATTGGCCGCGATCGGGCAGGTATTCAGTTTTTAGCCAGGTTGGGTGTGAAAGGATTGATCACTACCAAACCGCAATTGGCAAAAATAGCGCGGCAGGAAGGGATGCGGGTAATTCAGCGGATGTTTCTGGTCGATTCCGAATCACTGCGAACCGGGATCAGTTTGCTGAAAGGTTTTCGTCCCGATGCGATCGAAGCGCTGCCGGCATCCACACCCGCCAGTGTGCTGGCTGAACTGAAAGCGGCGACCGATGTGCCAATTCTGGTCGGCGGGCTGGTCCGTTCGGCTGACGATGTGATGCAGGCTGTAGCTAACGGCGCCTTTGCGGTGAGTACCAGCCAGCGCGAACTGTGGAATCTGGACTGATTGTTGACGAGAGGCTTAATGCGGCGTACAATAGACTTGTCGGAGTCTTAGAGATGGAGAGATAGTCCTGACACGTTTTTTGTGTTACGCAGAGAACGGGTCGGGGCTTTTATTTTGCCTTGCTGAAGCATGGGAGGGGAACAGATGGAAAAAACGACAGCGGTCATTATCGGTGGCGGCGCCACCGGCGTTGGAATTCTGCGCGATTTGTCGATGCGCGGAGTTGCGGCGATTCTGCTCGAGCAGCGCGATTTAGCTTATGGTGCGAGTTCGCGTTTTCATGGCTTGTTGCATAGCGGCGGGCGCTATGCGGTGAAAGATCCCGAAGCGGCGCGGGAATGCGCCGTGGAAAATGCGGTGCTGCGCAAAATTGGCCGTCACTGTGTCGAGTCAACGACCGGCTACTTTGTCCGGTTGCCGGAAGATGATCCTGCTTATGCAGTGAAATGGGTGACCGCCTGTCAAGCAGCCGGAATTCCCGTGGAAAAAGTTTCGCTGGCTGAAGCGCATCGTCTGGAGCCTCATCTTACCGACCGGGCGGAAGCTGTTTATCAGGTTCCCGATGCGGCAATTGACGGATTTCGTCTCTGCCGCCAGAATGTGTTGTCGGCAAAACACTATGGTGGCCGGATGCGCAACTATACCGAAGTGATTGCGATTGAACAGCAGAACGGGCAGGTTGTTGCAGTTAAGGTTCGTAATACGTTGACCGGTGAAATCGATACGATCCACTGCGACTTTGTCATTAATGCCGCCGGGTCCTGGGTGGGGCAGGTAGCGGAACTGGCTGGGATTAAAATCAATGTCGTGCCGGACCGCGGTACATTGATTGCGTTTAATCACCGCTTTACCGACCGGATCATGAACCGGCTGCGGCCGCCGGCCAACGCCGATATCTTTGTCCCGCACGGCTCGGTGACACTGCTCGGCACGACTTCTTCTCCGGCCGAGCGGCCTGACGATTTCACGCCGACGACCGCCGAAGTGCTTGCCTTGATAGAGGATGGCAAACAGTTGTTTGAAGAACTGCCGCAATATCGGCTGCTGCGGGCTTATACGGGAACCCGTCCGCTGTATTGCGCCGATCCGACCGCAGCCAGTCGGGAAATATCGCGTAACTTTGTGATCCTTGACCATGCCGGCGAAGGACTGAACGGATTCGTCAGTATTGTTGGCGGCAAGCTGACCACCTATCGATTGATGGCGGAAAAAATCACCGACGTGATTTGTACGAAGCTGGCAGTGCAGGCGGCTTGCCGCACGGCTGAAGAGCCGATGGTCGCAGACATTGATCCGGCGCTGATGCAGCAGGCCAGACAGTTCTTTCCGGCCAGCGGCGTTGAACTGGCAGCTTCACGGCTGGGACCGGATTTTGCCGAAACTGTTGAGCGGATTAAAAACAATCCGCTAAAAAAAGAACTGGTGTGTGAGTGCGAACTGGTCACACTGGCGGAAGTCGAAACCGTGGCGCAGGATACCACCACCTTTACGATGAGTGACATCCGTCGCCGCACCCGGATGGGGATGGGGACCTGCCAGGGAACTTATTGCGGCCTGCGGGGCCTGGGGATGATGGTTGACAATGATTTGGCCAAGGGAACTATGACGGAGAATTTATTGCGCGAATTCCTCGAGTCCCGCTGGAACGGCATCCGGCCGATTTTGTGGGGGCATCAGATGCGGGAAGTTGAACTGACCCGGGGAATTTACGGTGCAGGACTGAATATTGACGGGGCGGTGCCAGATGAAACAGAATGATGTAATTGTGATCGGCGGCGGACTGGCAGGCCTGTTTGCCGCCATTACCGCTGCAAAACGGGGACGTCGGGTTTTAGTTGTAACCAAGGGTGTCGGCGCGATTGCGATCGGCGGTGGATCAATCGATCTGCTAGGCTATGATCAATCGGGTGCGCCGGTTCGTAATCCTCGGCAGGCGATGTCGGCACTGGGACAGAACCATCCTTATTCGATGATCGGACAACAGAACGTCGAACAGGCGATGCAGGAATTTATCGCGTTGTGCGCGGCAGAAGGTTACCCTTATATGGGAGATTTACAGCAGAATCAGTGGATTCCGACGGCACTGGGGCGTGTTAAGCCGACCTGTTTCACACCATTGACGATGAATGCGGCCAGCCTGAAAGCTGCGACCGAAGTCACGGTGGTTGAATTTGAGGGACTGAAAGACTATTGCGGCAAGGTGATCATTGACGGGTTGACGCAATGTCCCGGCTATCAGAAAAAATATTCGGTCGTTTCCGTTCGTACCGACATTAACGACGGCAGGGATCTGACCGCATTGGACGTGGCGCGCTGGCTGGATTCGGAATCCGGTCAGGCCGCCTGTTTTGCCCAGCTTGTCCGCTGCGTGACGCCGAACAGTGTGATCCTGCTGCCGCCGGTGCTTGGTACCAAGCCGGATTACAGCTTGTTCCGCAACATGGAGCAGGCGACGCAGTGCAAGGTCATTGAAACTGTCGGGCTGCCGCCGGCTGTCACCGGTTACCGGCTGCGCCGGATGCTGGTCAATTGTTTGAGTAAACTGAATGTGAAACTGATCGAACAGGCCAACGTACTGCGGGCAACGGTAGAGAATGGACGTTGCAGCGGCATTGTCACCGGCAATCTCGATCGTGAACGTACTTACCGGGCTGATTCATTCATTTTGGCTACGGGCGGCTTTTTTGGCGGCGGATTGCAGGCCGCTGCCTCGCAGGCGTCAGAAGTTATATTCGATTTACCGGTTGCGACGCCGACCGATATCGGCGCCTGGAGCAACGAAACCTTGTTTTTCTCTGGCAGTCAGCCGTTTGCCCAAATTGGTGTTCAGGTTGATTCCCGGTTGCGCCCGGTTGATGCAAACGGCGCGTTGTTGCTGGAAAATGTTTATGTAGCTGGCAAAACATTGTCCGGTTATGATTATTGCTTTGAAAAATCCGGAAACGGCGTGGCTCTGGCAACTGCTTATCAAGCGGGCTGCGAGGCATAGGAGGAAGACATGAAAAAACATCAATACAATCCCGACAGTTGTATCGCCTGTACTTCCTGCGTCGCATACTGTCCGGTATCTGCCGCGACCCGAAAATTTGCCGGACCGAAGATGCTGGGGCCGGCACTGGAACGTTTCCGCGGCGGCGAGACCAATACCGATTTTTCGCTGGATTATTGTGCGAACTGTAAGAACTGCGACATTTCCTGCCCTTCCGGCGTACCAATTTCCACGTTGAATATGCTGGCCCGGGCCAAACAGTACAAGAACAAACGGCGCAGTTTGCTCGACTGGATGATGTCCCACTCCGACATTATGTCCAAACTGGCCAGTCCAATAGCGGCCTTGTCCAATTTTGGCATGGCCAATCCGCTGACCAAGCTGATTCTTAAGCAGGTCGGCATCACTGATACGATGAGTTTGCCGAAGTACGCCAGCAAGACTTTTCTCAAACAGTTCCGCGCTTTTAAACAACAAAGCTTTCCAGACAAAGTCGTATTTTTTTCCGGTTGCTTCATCAATTACTATGCGCCGGAAGTGGGCATGGATCTGGTTGCCGTGATGCAAAAGAACAACCTGGAAGTGATAGTGCCGGAAGGACTGGATTGCTGCGGCTCGCCGTTGGTCGGCAAAGGCTATCTGGATGAGGCAATGGAAAAAGGCCGCAAAAACATTGCGGCGCTAAAAACCCTGATCGACCAAGGGGTTCCGGTTCTTACCTGTTGTACCAGCTGCGGACTGATGCTGAAAATGGAATATCAGGAGCTGATGGATCTCGACCATATGGAGAAGCTGGCGGCAAACACCTATGACGCATCGGAATTTTTGCTGGAACGGCATGAACAGGGCAAACTGAATCTGGATTTGGCGCCGCTGCCCGGTCGTTACATCTATCATACGCCCTGCCACCTGCGGGCGCAGGGAATTGGCCGGCCTAGTTTCGATCTGCTGTCGATGATCCCCGATTTTCAGATTGAAGCGGCTGATGCCGGTTGCTGTGGACAATCAGGCACTTACGGTTTCGAAGTCGCCAAGCATGATATTGCGATGGCGATTGCCGAACCGGTATTCCAGCGGATCAAGGAGTATCAGCCGGATTATATTGTATCCGACTGCAGCGGCTGCCGGATGCAGCTGTCGCAAGGGACAGGCTTCCCGGCCTTGCATCCGCTGACCCTCCTGCGGCGGTCATACGAGGCAAAACAGAGCTGATCTGTCGCTTATCATCAAATCAAAGCAACAAAAAAGCCAGGCGCCCGATTTGGTCGGGAACCTGGCTTTTATCTACTTGAGTCAATTTATTCGACAGTGACTTTTTTCATCACGACTTCCTGCAACGGGCGGTCGCCAGGGCCTGTGGCGGTTTTGCCGATTGCTTTGACGACGTCAAGGCCTTCGATCACTTTGCCAAATACGGCATGACGATTATTCAGATGAGGGGTGGGGCCGAGGGTGATGAAGAACTGTGAACCACCGGTATTGGGGCCAGCATTGGCCATCGAAATAATTCCTGCGCCATCATGTTTCAATTCAGCATGGAATTCATCAGGAATATTGTAGCCGGGACCGCCGCGACCGGTACCGGTCGGGTCGCCGCCCTGAATCATGAAGCCGTCGATCACCCGGTGAAAAATGACGCCGTCATAGTAGCCTTTCGTAGCCAAGTCGATGAAGTTTTTCGTGGTGATGGGCGCTTTATCCTCATACATTTCAATGCGGATGACGCCTTTGTTGGTTTCGACGCGGACTACCCGATTTTTGGTTGCCGCAGCCGGCTTTTGCCCTTCAGTGTTGGGGGCTGGCTTTTCAGCAGGAGCAGGAGTGCTGCCACTGCCGGAGCAGCCGGTCATCAGGAGCATTGTTGCAGAGAGCATAAGCAACATCGTTTGAAGTTTTTTTCCCATGGTGAAGATTCCTCCGTCTCACATTATCATTTCGGGTCACTTTGCCTTTGTATTGTACCGTAAATGTTGATTTACGGCAACTGCTGCAAAGCAGGGATTTGGCATGAGTTGTCGAAATAATAAAAACAGTCCATGACCGGGAACTGTAGTATAGCCCGGAGGATCGAACAATGCCTGAAGTTTGGACGGAGGTGATAGCCAAACCCAAATAGGGGCCGGTCGGAAAAACTGAATCCAAAGGTAAAATGAGGGGGAGCGTTCATGAAAAAATTACTGTCAATGGGCATGGTTCTGATTGTAGGACTTGCACTGATTCTTACCGGTTGCGGCGGCGACAAAAAGCCCGAGCAGGCAAAACCAGCTGAACCACAGAAAAAAATCATCCGGGTGGCCTTTGGTCTGAATGACAAGTCGCCTTCGTTCGTGGGCATGACCAAATTTAAGGAAATTATCGCGGAAAAATCCAAAGGCCGCTATGAAGTCCAGATATTCCACAGTTCCCAGCTTGGCGATGACCTGGGTTTGATGGAAAAACTCAAAATGGGAACTTTGGAAATGACCTTCCCGTCAACCTCGCCGATCGCTTCGTTCGACAAGCGGTTCATGGTCTTCGATTTCCCGTTCTTGTTCAAGAACGAGGCAGTTGTTGACAAGGTGTTGGCCGGTCCGTTCGGACAAAAAATGCTCAAAAACCTGTCTGATAATGGCATCGTTGGCTTGACGTTCTCGGAGAACGGATTCCGTGATCTGACCAACTCCAAGCGCGAAGTCGCCAAACTGGAAGATTTCAAAGGTTTAAAAATTCGTACCATGCAGAACCCAATTCATCTGGAAGTGTTTAAACTGTTAGGCGCTAACCCGACACCAATGGCATTTGGCGAAGTATTCCCGGCACTGCAACAGGGGACGATCGACGGCCAGGAAAATCCGATTGCCACGATCCATGCCAACAAATTCTATGAAGTTCAGAAATATCTGAGCCTCAGCCATCACGTCTACACTCCGTTCATCCTGATGTACTCGAAAAAATTGTGGGATCAGTTGCCGCCGGAAGATCAGAAAATGATCCAAGAGGCTGCAATTGAAGGCGCCAAAGTGACCACGGCAACCAACCGTAAACAAGCGGGTGAGATGATTCCCGATCTGGAAAAGAAGGGCATGAAGGTATCCAAAATCAGTGATGCCGATCTGGCAAAGATCCAGGAAGCGATCAAACCTGTTTATGACAAGTATAAAACTCAGGTGGGCGCTCCGCTGTTTGATGAAATGCTCGCCGAGATTAAAAAAGCTGAAGGAAAATAAACCTAACGTTACGGAGCGGGCGTTTCTTACGGAAACGCCCGCTGTTGATGCCTGTTGTTAGTTGAAAGAATGAATGGAGAGCTGCCGTATGTCGTGGTGGAAAAAAATAGACGACAACTTTGAGGAATATTTGGTCATGTTTTTGATGTCGGTGATGATTATCACCGCTTTTGCGCAAGTAATTTTCCGTTTTGTGATTCAAATGTCGCTTGATTGGTCGGAAGAATTGGCCCGTTACGCGTTTCTTTGGTGCATGTTTATCTCGGCTGGTATGGCAGTGAAACATCGGCGCCATATCAAGGTCGAATTTATTTTGGAAATGTTGCCGAAAAAAGTTCGTTTTGGCTTGGAAATTATTTCAGACCTAATCTGGATGGCGTTTTGCCTGTTGCTTGTCAAGGATGGGATTGGTTTGCTGGAGTTTGTCAAGACGCAAGTTTCTCCCTCTATGGAAGTGCCATTCAAATATATCTATACCAGTCTGCCAGTCGGTGCTGGCTTGATGTTTCTGCGTTTGTTACAGCAAATGATTCGTCGTTTCCGGGGAGGTGGCGCGCATGTCTGAGGTCGGAATGGTTGCCGCCATATTACTCGGTGGCTTTAGCGTGTTTTTTCTTATCGGAGTACCCATCGCAATTTCACTTGGCGTCGCAACAGTACTCGCCCTGATGTATCTGGGAACGCCAACCATGGAGCTGGTTCAGGGTGCGATGATTGCCTCCGACTCGTTTCCGTTTTTGGCAGTGCCATTCTTTATTCTGGCTGGACAACTGATGGAGACTGGCGGATTATCCCGCAGACTGATCGGAGTTGCCGCTGCGCTGATGGGACACGTGACTGGCGGATTGGCAATGGTAACAATCATGGCCTGTGCATTCTTTGCCGCCATATCCGGTTCTGGTCCGGCGACAACGGCTGCCATCGGCTCAATCATGATTCCGGCGATGCTTAAGCGGGGTTATACGAAAGAATTCGCCGGAGCAGTCAGTTCTTCCGGCGGTACGCTCGGCATTCTGATTCCACCCAGCATTCCGATGGTGGTATATGGCATTGTTGGCAACGTTTCGATTACCGATATGTTTCTAGCCGGGATTATCCCGGGGATTTTTGTTGCCTTGGCTTTTATGATCACAGCCTGGCTCATTTCCCGAAAACATGGTTTTCATGGCACTGGTGAACCATTTTCTGTAACGAAGTTTTTTAAAGCACTGAATGAAGCAAAAGCAGCCCTGATGGCGCCATTGATCATTCTTGGCGGCATCTATGGCGGAATTTTCACACCGACTGAAGCGGCTGTAGTGGCAGTAGTTTATGGGATGTTTTGCGGATTTTTTATCTACAGGGAACTGAAGCTGTCGGATGTGCCCAAAATGTTGATGGAAACGGCGATGATTACCGGCAGTGTTATGATCATCATTGGCTTCGCCACGGCGTTTGGCCGCCTGATGACCATGTATCAGATTCCGCAGATGGTGGCAACTTGGATGCAGGGAGTTACCAACGACAAATTTCTATTGTTGATGATTATCAATGTATTTTTGCTGTTTGTCGGCATGTTCATGGAAACAGTGGCCCAAATCATCATCCTGACGCCGTTGTTTATGCCGATGGCTGCCAAACTTGGGATCGACCCGATCCAGTTGGGGATTGTGTTTGTTATTAATTGTGAGTTGGGTTTTTTGACACCGCCGGTAGGGGTCAATCTATTTGTTGCCTCCAATATTGCCAAAGTATCGATTGAAAAATTGAGCAAGGCGGTCATTCCATTCATCATTGCCCTGTTTGTCAGCGTAACGATCATTTCTTACTTCCCCGATATCGCTTTGTGGTTGCCCAAATACCTAAAATCACTTAGATAGTAGCAGGGTTGTCGGATTTGCACTGACAAAAAACAGCACCCCGTCAAATGACAGGGGTGCTGTTTTATATTGCGAGTAACCTATTGCTTAGATTTTACCGACGAAGCGATCCGGGTAATCTGTCATGATTCCGTCAACATCAAGATGTTTGAAATGGTCCCATTCGCGCATTTCATTGACGGTCCAGGTGAACACTTTGGCTCCATGGGGCCGGGTGCTCGATATCCAACCGGCATCAAGATAGTGCCAGAGCGGATGTAAATTATCGGTGTCGGTTACCCTTAGCTGCAACCAGGGATCGATTGGCCGGGAAGCGTAGAGCAGCCCGGTCTTAATCAATGGATCAAGCTGCTTCATCCGAAGTAGCGAGGGATGATAAAAAGAAGATACGATAACGCGGTCAACCATGCGGCATTCGCGTATCAGTGCCGCAACTTTTTCTTCGATACTTTCATAGACGACCGGGCCATTTTTTATCTCGATATTTACGATCAATTTGGTTGGCGCTGCCCATTGCAAAACTTCTCGCAAGGTGGGTATTTTTTCGCCGGCAAATTTCGCATCATACCAGCCACCAAAGTCCAGTTCTCGAAGTTCGTCACGCGTGTGTTCAATCAGCCAGCCTTTTCCATTGCTGGTTCGTTCCAATGAATGATCGTGACAAACGACGACTTTGCCATCTTTGGTCATCTGAACATCCAACTCGATGCCATCAACCCCCATTTCAAGCGCAGTTTGAAACGATACCATGGTGTTTTCCGGCGCATGTCCCCGTGCTCCCCGGTGACCTAATATCAACATGACAGGACCCCCTTTTTTATTGTCAATTAAAAATATTCGCGGTGCCGGGAGCTGCTTCCCGTCAAACCGGAAGGCGTTAAGAGGGAAAGAATTGCTTTTTAATTACTATTTTATAGGATGCCAAGTCCTGCGTCGACCCGACGGGCAGGTTGTTATTGCTGGCTTGCATACTGGAAACGTGTCT
>CAYLSL010000019.1:3886-26129 GCA_964386615.1 uncultured Veillonellaceae bacterium | reverse complement strand
TTCCTGGATGTCGACACCGCCGCGGACTACGCAAAGATGCAGCAGCGTTTCGGGACTTCGGGGGAGGAAGTTTAACTTGGAAACGCTGAAATAACGGAGATTCGCTTAGATTGGAGGCATAGCATTCGCCGACGAAGCGATGTGTTTTTACCTGGTCAAATCAACAAGGATGTTGATTTGAGGCCAGAAGCGGTGGATGAAGCTTTTCTGGCCGACCGGTAAAACGAGTCGCAAGTCGCTGCGAATCAAGACGACAATCGACAGAAATCGAGTTATTCAGCGTTTTCCTAGGCTCCAGACCACAGCTACGCGCAATTATATTAGCCTTTCTGATTCTTGCACATCCCCCACTACACCGTGTATTGCGTATTTGACAGCGGCAGTTGCGTACGGAAAATCCGGTCAAACCGATAATAGGCCCCCGCCACCGCCGGTGCGGTCGGAATGGTGGCAATCTCACCGATTCCTTTGGCGCCGTAAGCAAGCGCCGAAGGATTTTTTTCGATCAGTTTGATTTCTATCTCCGGCATATCGGTGGAACGCATCAGTCCCAGCGTACCAAACTTGGCCGTCGGTACACCGCGCTTCAGCGGGAAATCTTCCTGCAGCGCATAGCCGAGCCCCATCGCAATCGCCCCTTCAATCTGCCCCTCAATCGTAGTCGGGTTGATCGCCCGACCTACATCATGCGCGGCAACAACCTTTGTCAACCAACCGGTGTCATTTAAACTGATGACCTGGGTCGCATAGCCAAACGCCACGTGATTGACCGGATGCGCTTTGTCGGAAGTCAACGGATCGGTTTCGCCGCGATATTGACCGGAAAACTGCTGCCCGGCCAGCTCCGTCAGCGGTTTTGTTTTCAGCGCTTCGGCCAGAGCCAACGCCGCCTGCCGCACCGCCTCGCCGGTAAACAGCGTCTGCCTTGATGCAGTGGTGGTTCCGGCATCCGGCGTCACATCAGTGTCCGGTTCGTGCATCAACACTTGCTCAGGATCGATTTTCAATGTCTCACAGACAATCTGCCGCATAACCGTAGCCAATCCCTGCCCGACGCAGGCAGCCCCGGTCAGGATTTCGACCGTTCCCGCACCGACACGCAGCACCGCGCGCCCGGTGTCGGGTACGCCAACTCCCAGCCCGGTATTCTTCATTGCACAGGCGATTCCGGCATAGCGGGCGGATTCATATTCCTGCCGGACAGCCAGCAAGGTCTCCTTGATCGCCGTGCTCGCATCGGCAATCTGCCCGGTAGCCATCACAGCGCCCGGTTCCAGTGCATTGCGGAAGCGGATTTCCCAAGGACTCAGCCCGGTCAGATCCGCCAGTTGATTCAGGTTCATCTCGCAGGCAAATGCCGCCTGGGGCACACCAAAACCGCGGAAAGCGCCGGCCGGCGGATTATTGGTATATACGGCCATGCCGTTGATTTCGATGTTCGGGATCTGGTAGGGCCCTGAAACATGAGTACAGGCCCGTTGGACAACCGGCCCGCCGAGCGAGGCATAGGCTCCGGTATCGGCAATAATCCTTGCCTTCATCCCCACCAGACGGCCTTCGGCGTCACAGGCGGTTGTAAGTTCAATCTCCATCGAATGCCGTTTGGGGTGGACCCGCATACTTTCCTTGCGCGCCAGGGTCAGCTTGACCGGCTGGCCAGTCTTGTGGGCGAGCAATGCGGCATGATGCTGCACTGATAAATCTTCCTTGCCGCCAAACGCGCCACCGACCAGTTTGCCGATCACCCGCACCTGCTCGGCCGGCAAACCAAGAATCGCCGCAATCCCGTGATGATCGTCAAACACGCTCTGGCTGCCGACATAGACGGTCAATTTGCCATCAGCGCCGGGCACTGCCAGCGCGCTTTCCGGCTCCAGGAAGGCATGCTCGGTGAACGGGGTATGATAACTGCGGGTCACGACATGAGCCGCCCCGGCGATTGCCTGCTGGGCATCACCACGGGAAAACGCCACCCGGCTGAGCACATTGCCGCCAGGATGCAACTCCGGCGCAGTCGGCGCCAGTGATTCCTGCGGCGACAATAGCGGTGACAATTCTTCGTATTCCAGACGAATTGCCCGCACCGCCTCCTGGGCGATTTTTTTTGTTTTTGCCGCAACAATTGCCAAGGCGTCGCCAATATAACGGGTTTCCTGCCCTTCGCCGATCAGGGCCGGCCAGTCGCGTTTCAGGTGACCCCAGTTCTGCTCGCCGGGAATATCGGCAGCAGTCATCACCGCTGCTACTCCCTCCATGGTAGTCGCTGCCGAGACATCAATCGACAAAATGCGGGCCCGCGGAATCGGCGTCCTTAGTACCGCCGCCATCAGCATCCCCGGCACTTTCAAATCATCCACATATTCGCCGGTTCCCAGCGTCTTCGCTTCGGCATCCATGCGGGCAGCCCGCGCGCCCACGCCAGCCGGAACCACCGCAGATGCGGGAATTCCTGTGCGCAGCGCCTGTGCCGCCATCATGATCGCTTTTTCAATTTTTACATAGCCGGTACAGCGGCAGATGTTACCGCGCAGTGCTTCTTTGATCCGGGCGGCGGACGGCTCGGGATCCTTGTCCAGCAACCCTTTGGCGCTGATAACCATGCCGGGCGTGCAAAAGCCGCACTGCACCGCGCCGGCTTCGGCAAAAGCCCAGGCATAGGCTTGCTTCTCTCGTTCGGAAAGACCTTCCACCGTAACTACCGTCTTGTCCTGCAACCGGCTGAGCGACAAGAGGCAGGCCCGCATCGACAGTCCGTTGACCAACACCATGCAGGCGCCGCAGGCCCCTTCACCGCAACCATTCTTGACCGAAGTCAAACGCAAGGTTTCCCGCAGATACTCCAACAGGTTTTCATCTGCCGCCTCCTGGTAGACCGTGCCGTTTATCGTGAATTGATACATCCTGCATCCTCTCCCTGCCATCGATTCTTGCGCGGCAAAAAACAGCCGAGCGGCCCCATTGCAATGTGTCCCGACTGGACAATGCGCCGTCCGCGCAGAAAAACATCACGGACCTGACCAATTTGTTCGAATCCCTCATAGGCGCTATAGTCGACCCGTTGCGTCTGGGTCGCAGCATTGATGTGCCAATGCACCGACGGATTCCAGACCACGATATCCGCATCACTGCCAACACGCAGGCAGCCTTTGCGCGGATAAAGCCCAAACAATTTTGCCGGTCCGGTCGAAATGCAGGCAACAAAGTGCTGCAAACTGATTTTTCCGGCAGCCACGCCAAAGCTATATAACAGACCGAAACGATTTTCCACGCCGGGAATCCCATTTGGTATCCGCGAAAAATCATGGCGGCCAAGCTCTTTCTGTGTCAGGTAATTGAACGAACAATGATCTGATCCCACACAAGAAACCGCACCCTCCCGCAATCCCTGCCAGAGAGGATCCTGATTGTGTTTACCACGCAATGGCGGCGACATGACATACTTGGCCGCAGCAAAGTCCTCGGTCAGATAAAGCGACTCATCGAGCAGAAGATACTGCGGACAAGTTTCCGCCGTCACCGGCAATCCCTGCTGTTGCGCCTGCCGGATCACCGCCAGAGCCCGGGCGCTGCTGACATGGACTATATAGATCGGACAGCCGGTCAGTTCAGCGATTGCAATCGCCCGCTGGACCGCTTCCAGCTCCAGGATTTCCGGTCGGCTGGCCGCATGCTGGGCTGGTTCTAATCGCCCCGCCGCTTTTGCTTCTGCAACCAGTGCATCAATCAGGTCACCATTTTCACAGTGCAGGCAAACCCGAATTCCCTTGTCGCGGCAAATCCGCATAACTTTATGCAGGTCAGCGTCGCCGACCTGCATCACATCTTTATAGGCCATATAAAGTTTTACCGAAGCAATGCCTTCACTGTCCGGCAATGCTGCCAGCTCCGCCATTACCTGCGGGTTGCAGTCGCACAGGGCCAGATGAAAGCCGTAATCGACAAACGACTTGCCGGCGGCTTTCGCGTGCCAGGTTGCCAGCGCAGCCTGCAACGTACCGCCGCGGCTCTGCGTCGCATAATCGATCACCGTCGTCGTACCGCCAAGAATCGCCGCCCGCGATCCACTGGCAAAATCATCGGCGGTCACCGTGCTGCCGACATCCAGATCAAAATGGGTGTGCGGGTCGATCCCGCCGGGAAACAGGGTACAACCGGCAACGTCAATCACCTGATCGCCAGCCTGGACCAAATCGGGTCCTATCGCCGCAATCTTTTCACCACAAATCCGCAGATCGGCCAGACAGGCCGCATCGGCATTGACGACCGTCGCGCCGCGCAGAACGATGCCCATCGGACTAGCCGCCAAAACGGATCGCGCCGACCGGGCAGCGACTGATGCACAGACCGCAGCCAAAACAGAGCTGCGCGTCAACTTCGGCTTTGGTTGCGACGAGCTGAATCGCCTGGTAGGGACAGCTTTTCACACAGTTGCCGCAGGAAATGCAGCGAGTTTTATTGACGACCGGCGCTACTGCTTGGGTCGAAAACGGACGCTGTTGAATTTTTTGCCTGGTCAGTCCCTTGATTTCATTGACCGACTGGTAACCGTGCGCATCAAGGAAAGCATTCAATTCAGCGGCGATTTTAGCATAGACCGTCGGACCCTTGAGAATCGCTTCCGTGCACAGCTGGACTGCCGAAGCTCCGGCCATGAACATCTCGGCGACATCTTTGCCGCTCGCTACGCCGCCAACGCCAAAGATCGGGATTTTCACTGCATTGGCCGCGTCAAAGATGCAGCGCACTGCCAACGCTTTGATTGCCCGCCCGGAAAGCCAGCCGTAGCCGGACTGGCTGCCCATCAGCGGCAAACCGGTTTCGACATCGATCCCCATACAGGGGCCGAAGGAGTTGATCATCACCAAGGCATCGGCGCCGGCAGATTCCACGGCCACGGCAATTTCCTGAATGTTGGGATGCGGACTCATTTTTACGAAAACCGGTACATCCACAGCGCGTTTTGCCGCTTTGACCGTATTGATAATCGGCGTCAGGTCATTGCCGATATAATGGCAGGAAAGCTCCAGCGCATCGGCAAACGGGCGCACCAGCGGCGCCAGTTCGGCAATCTGCTCCGCCGTGTAGCCAAGTCCGACAATCAGCGGCACACCGGCCGATTTGGCAATGGTATATTCCTCATACAGCCATTGTTCTTTGGTCAATTCCGACCAAAGTTCGGTATTGAGCATGCCAACCTGAACATCCGACATGCAGGGGCGCGGAACCTCCGCTGGTTCCACGGAAATCGTCTTGCTGACGATCGCCGCCGCACCGCCGGCAACCGCTGCCAGACAGGCCGCACCGTCACGTGTCGGCGGACCGGCCGCCGGCATTAACGGGGTCGAAAATCGCAGTCCACAAATCTCAACCGATAAATCAGCCATCTGTCCTGCCTCCTCTTTCCGCTCAGTGTCCAGACTAATTTGGAAATCACTGTTTCAGCGCTTCCCTAATCTTCTGTTTTCGCAGTCTCCGGTGTCAGTCCGGCCATCAGCAGCCCCAGTGTTCTTTCATCGGCGGCCGCCGCAGGTAATACCTGCATAATCCGCCCATCAAAAAATACCGCAATCCGATCGCTGAGTTTTTGTACTTCATCCAGCTCTTCCGAGATCAGGATGACTCCCATCCCGGCCTGAGCTGCCTGCACCAGCATTTCATGCACATATTCGGCCGCGCCGATGTCGAGGCCGCGGGTAGGATACGCCGCCACCAGGACTTTCGGCTGCCGGGTGATTTCCCGGGCCAGAATCAGCCGCTGGATATTGCCGCCGGACAACTTTCCGGTCTGTGTTTCCAGATCAGGCGTCTTGATCCCGTAATCTTGCACCAGCATTTCGCTATGGTTGCGAATGGCTTTTTCGCTGAGCATAACTCCCTTGGCAAACGGCGCATTGGCATGATCCTTCAGCAACAGGTTCTCCCATATCTGGAAAGAGGGAATTGTTCCCACATGCAGTCGGTCTTCGGGAATGTAGCCCAATCCCTTGTCTATAATCTGTTTCGGTGTACAGCGGCTAATCTCCTCTCCGCACAGAACAACCCGCCCGGATTCGATCGTTCGCAAGCCGCTGATTGCCTCGGCAAATTCTTTCTGCCCATTGCCGGATACACCGGCAATCCCCAAAATTTCACCGGGATGTACGCCAAGCGATATTCCCCGCAAAGCGGGCGTCCCCATATTGTTTGCGGCAGCAAGGTCTTTCACCGCCAAAACATAGTCACCGGAAAACTGCCGTGCGTCACGGGCGAAAGGACGCGCATCGCGGCCCACCATCATCCGGGCCAGTTCTTCGGGGTTGGTGTCGCGGGTGTACACTTCACCGGCTTTTTTGCCGTCGCGCAGCACCACGACCCGGTCACTGACGGCCATGACCTCATGCAGTTTATGGCTGATGATAATTACCGAGCGCCCCTGATCGACCATCTTGCGCAGCAGCACAATTAAGTCTTGGGCCTCCTGGGGCGTCAAGACGGCCGTCGGTTCATCCATAATCAGCAGATCGGCGCCGCGATACAGCGCCTTGATAATTTCCACCCGTTGCTGTTCACCGACGCTCAGCTGCCAGACGTAAGCATCCGGATTTACCGCCACACCGTAGGTAGCGCCGATTTCCACGATTCGCCGGGCAACTGGCGCCAAATCCAGGCGGATGCCTTTTTCCGACGGCAGGCCAAGGGCCACGTTTTCACTGACAGTAAGGGTCGGCACCAGCATAAAATGCTGATGCACCATTCCGATTCCCTGATCGATCGCCATCCGGGGAGAGTTGATTTGAACGGGTTCGCAATTGATGAGGATCTGCCCCTCATCCGCCTGATACAGCCCATAAAGAATATTCATCAGCGTGGTTTTACCGGCGCCGTTCTCACCGAGCAGTGCCAGTACCTCACCTGATCTTACTTCAATATTGACATGATCATTGCTGAGTACGCCAGGAAACCGTTTGACGATCTCCCGCATCTCCAGGCGCTTGATTCTGGCGCTCATTGTTACTACACTCCTCCGGACGGCATCATTAAAAGCAGATTTATACAGTCTGTCCGTTATTTCAGTTCGATTTTGAGGGTTCCGGCCGCGATATCCTTTTTGGCTTTTTCTACCGCCGCTTTGACATCAGCCGGAATCTTCGCTTCCAGTTTAGGATTGTATTTCAGTTCCAGCATCCCGTCAGCAAACGACAGGGTCAGATGCTGGCCGCCGAGAGTGCCTTTTTTGCGCAGGTCGAGAATTTTGGTGAGGATTTTTTCCCAGTTGTAGACTTGCGAAGCGAGTACCGCATCGGGAGCGACTTTGCTTTGGTCCATGTCGGTCGACAACCAGTAGGTGCCCGGCTTGCCGGCAACCGCTTTGATCGCGCCCACGGCCTGCTGGCTGGAACCGGTCAGAAAATCCGCGCCGGCATCCATGTGGGTTTTGGCAATTTCACCGGCCTTGACGATTTCATTGAATGAGCCGGTATAGGCGATGCGGGTTTTCACGTCGCCGCCAGCAGCGGCCACACCCATCATAAAACCTTTGTTATATTTGATTGCGTCGCCTGCTTCAACCGGTCCGACAATCCCGACGATTTTCGACTTCGACATCTTGGCCGCCAGAATTCCCATTACGTATGCGCCTTCCTGGGCTTGCGGATCATAAGCGAAAATGTTGGGACCGGACTGAAAACCGGTACCATAGGCGAAAGTGATTTTGGGGAATTCCGGCGCGATTTCTTTGACTACGCTTTGATACTGCGCACCATGGGCAATGATGACATCAAATCCCTGGGTGGCATATTGGCGAATCGCCGCACCGGCATCCACCGGTTTGCCCATTCGCTCGCTGACTGCCAGTTCAATTTCACCTTTGGAATCAGCCTGGATTTTTTTGATCGCTTCGTACATCGATTGGGCCCAAGCCATATCATCGACTGTACTTGGCAGCACCAGCGCAATTTTCACTTTGTTTGACAGAGCTTTCGGCGCTTCCTGTTTGGCAGGCGCCGGTTTGCTGTCGCCACAACCGGCCAGCAGCAGTGACGCGGTGAGCAGCATCGTAACGAGCAACAGGATTTGTTTCTTCAAGTTTTTCATGGTTTGTTTGCCTCCTCAAGCTTACTTCTTTGCCTCAGTGAATCGTTGTGCAGCTAACCCCGGACGCCTCGTTCATAAGGTTTGCCCAACGCAGCCGGTGGCCATACCCGGCCAAAAGATATCATCAGGGCGATGATCGTTACAATGTAGGGCAACATAACCGCCAGTTCATAGGGGAAGTTGATCCCCAGCACCTGCACCCACAATTGAAACGAATCGGCCATGCTGAACAATAAGGAGCCAGCCAGAATTCCCCATGGACTCCAGCGACCGAAATATACCAGCGCAATCGCAATAAAACCGCGCCCGGCCGTAATATTATCGGCAAACATATGGGTATTTGCCACAGTTAACGTTGCTCCTGCCAAACCAGCCATCATACCGCCCAGAATCAGGCACTGGTAACGCAGACCGGATACGCTGACACCCATCGTGTCGACTGCCTGCGGCGTCATACCGACAGCACGGACGCTGAGGCCCCAGGTTGTCCGGAATAAAACGAACCACATGAATGGCACCAGCAAAAAAGCAAAGTAGACGATCACATTGTGGTTGAAAAACATCGGCCCAAGTAGTGGAATATCACCCAATCCGGGAATTTTCCAAGCCTTGAGGCCGGCAATTGACTGGATGCCGTCGACATACAAGCGAAAAAACAAACCGGATAAACCCCAGCCCAGCATCGACAGACCAATGCCGCTAATCCCCTGCTCGGCCTGCAGTGTTACGCTGACAAAAGCCATCAGTAACCCCATCAGACCGCCGGTGATAATTGCCGCCAACAAACCCAGCAGCGGCGACTGACTGACATAAGTGACATAAAACCCGGTAAAGGCCCCCATCAGCATGATGCCTTCCAGCCCCAAATTAAATACACCGGCTCGTTGGCTCAGCATTTCGCCGAGCGCAGCCAACAGATAGGGGGTCGCCAACCGGATTCCCGTAGCAATGACCCCAATTAAAATTCCCTGCTCCAATCCATCTGTCATCTTACGACACCTCTCCGGAACGTCGTCCCCATTTAGCCTTCCACTCACTGAGCAGTTCCGGGCGACGAATAAACACATCGCTGGCCACGACAAACAAAATGACAAAACCTTGAATCACCATGACGATAGCCGCCGGAATACTGACGGCCCGCTGCATCATGTCGGCGCCCAAAATCAGCGAACCGAACAGGATCGAGGCCGGAATGATGCCGATCGGATGCAGCCGGCCAAACAATGCCGCCACAATCGCACTGAAACCGTAGCCGGCTGAAATATCTTCCAATGCCCGATGATGCACACCGAGCACTTCGACCGTCCCGGCCAGTCCTGCCAGACCGCCGGCCAAAAACATCGACAGCGCCATGTAAAACGGAACATTGATCCCGGCATATTGAGCTGCCGCCGGCCCGGCTCCCACAGCCCGCAGACGGTAGCCGATTGTTGTATGCATCAGTAAATAATAGACCAATATCGCCAGCACGATGGCCAAGATAAAACCGGTATTCAATCGGGCACCCGGAATCAACCGGGTCAGCCAGACCACATCAGGCACCAGCGCTGTCTGCGGAACACCCGTGCCATAGGCGACTTCCTGCGGATCGATCAGTACGCCGCGGATCAGCAGCAAATAAAGCTGCGCTGCAATTTGGTTCAGCATCACGGTGCTAAGAATTTCATTGACATTCAGCCGCGCTTTCAGTACACCGGCAATCGCGCCCCAGATGCCACCAGCCAACCCACCGGAAATCAGCACCAACGGAAACAGCAGTAATCCTGGCAGATTGGGAAACGCCAATGCAACTCCGGCAGAGGCAATCGCTCCGACAAGAATCTGCCCCTCGCCGCCGATATTGAGTACGCCGCAGCGAAATGAAATGATAATGCCCAACCCGGTCAGCAATAGCGGAGTCGTGCGGACCAACGTCTCGGTAATGCCGAAACTGCTGGAGAAAGGTCCGGTCAGCATGACTTGGTATGCACGGATCGGGTCCGATTTTGCCAACAGGATAAATATGGCGCCGATTACTAATGCGCCGACCAATGCGGTCAACAATACGAAGAATGTCCTACCCTTCAAGCCGTCCCTGCCTCCTACACAAAACGCCCTGCGGCGATTCTCCCCCGCAGAGCGTCTTCGCTCCCAATGCACAAATGTGTGTTGCTTCGATATTTCCTTGCAATAGTTTACCCTATTTTGTTGCTGTCGTCCAGCAAAAATCGCCGAATTTTGCTCAAAAACGCTGCCAAAGTTGCTCCGCCAGAAATCGTGCTTCAGCGGCAATTGCTGCGGCATCGGCGACGAGCAGCCGGTGGTCCTGCATCAGTACGCGGCCATTCACAACCGTCGTTCGCACCGACCTTCCCGTACAACCAAATAGAATATGCGAATTAAGGTTTCCAGCCGTCAGCGGTGTCGGCGGATCATAATCGACCACAATCACATCGGCCAAGGCCCCGGGAACCAGTCGGCCAAGCACCGCGTCAAAGCAGGCTGAGGCAAATTCGGCGTTCTGCCTGAACAGCATTTCATGAGGCTCCGCCCAGGCTACCGCCGCATCCTGCTGCTGGTGCTTGTGCAACAGATTGGCGACTTTCAGTGATTCCATCATATCGCCGGTATAGCCGTCGGTTCCCAGACCGACACGGACGCCTCGCTGCAGCATCTCCAGCACCGGCGCGCAGCCAACCGCGTTGCCCATGTTCGATTCAGGATTGTGTACTACCAATGCTTGGTGCTGCTGCAACAGATCCATTTCCTGTTCATTGATATGCACACAGTGTCCGGCAATCGATTTTGGCCCCAATATACCGAAATCACTCAGCCGCTCTACTACGCGTCTGCCGTAACGGCTTTGACAATCCTCCACATCGGACAGTGCTTCCGCTGTGTGAATATGGCAGCCGACGCCTAATTCGGTCGCCATTGCTGCACTGCGCCGCAGCAAATCATCATTTAATGTAAAGGAAGCGTGCAGCCCAAACAACGCCCGTCTGAGCGAATCGCCCGCCTGTTGGCAGTCACGGATGTAGGATGCGTTTTCTTCGATGCCATGCTGCGCTACCTCCTCGCCGTCGCGATCAGAAACCTCATAGCAAAGGCAAGTCCTTAAGCCTAACTCCCTCGCCGCATCGGCAATCCGGAACAAACTGCCGGTAACACAGCCCGGGCTGGCATGATGATCAAAGATGGTCGTGGTACCATTTTTAATACAATCGATCATCGCCACTGCCGCACTGTAATAGACATCATCCAGGGTCAGCACCTTGTCCAGCCGCCACCAGAGCCGCTCAAGAATCTGATTGAATTCGTGCGGCGATTGCGCTTTCAGGTCCATGCCCCGGGCAAAGCTGCTGTAGCAATGCATATGGGTATTGATCAGCCCCGGCATTATCAGCCCGCCCTGTGCATCAACAAAAGCAGCTGCGGGATATTTTTCGCGCAACTCCATGGTATCCCCTATTTCGACAATCCGGTTAGCCTGAATCGCCACGCAACCTGAAGGGATCAGCAGATTATTGGTATCCCGCGTAATCAGATAACCATTGCCAATCAATAACATCACTTCACCCCGTTTCGTGTTTTTGACTCGGCTGCTCGTACTTTGATCAATTCCGCGACAATACTTACAGCTAATTCCGCTGGTGTTTCTGCGCCGATATCCAGGCCAATCGGCGAAAAAACCCGATTGATTTGCTCCTGTGAGAACCCTTCATCACGCAGGGCCTGATATATTTTGTCTCTTTTGCGCCGGCTGCCGATCATGCCGATATATCCGGCCGGCGTCCGCAGCGCTTGACCCAATACAGTCTTGTCGTGAATATGTCCTCGCGTCAAAATAATGACATAGCAACTCTCGTCAACCGTCAGCCCACCCCAGGAATCAAACGAATCCAGCACACGAATCCCGATTTCCGCGCTGAACCGGTTATGGTTGGCGTATTCAACCCGATCATCCAGCACAACGACTTGGAATCCCACATTTGCGCAGAGTGGTGCAACCTGTTGCGAGACATGCCCTGCACCAAACACTAACACAGTACGCACCGGTCGAATCTGTTCCACCAAAAAACTGCAACCATCAAACTCTTCGGTAAATATCGCCATTGAACCGTTTTTCAAGGCCCATTCATGAATAATCATCGGATCAAATTGCAACAACCCGCTCACCGTATTCGATTCATCGATTAAGGCATACTGTCTTTCTCGTCCAGATACCTCCCTGGTAATCTCTGTAACCACATAGGCATTTTTTCTGCTTGCCAGCGCTCTGTCAACTGCCTGACAAACCATCAACTCAGACTCAGCATTGGCTGCAAAATAATGTAACCAGACTGTGCCTTTGCCCCCGCAGATCATATCCATACCTGCCACATCGCTGCCAGTCAGGTCAAATGAATAAGCAGCGGACTGCTTTTTGTCAAATAACGTCATCGCCATCTGCACCGCATCATATTCCAGACGACCGCCACCAATTGTTCCGCTGGTCGACCCGTCATTCCGCACAAGCATCCTAGCCCCCGCCAACCTTGGCGCTGAACCTTTCGCCTCAAATACAGTAGCAACAATTACATCCTGTCCTGCCTGCATTAACAAGCAGCATTCCCGGTAAATTTCGATCATGGTTTCCCTCCAGCTCTGCCTTCTTAATCAATTTATTTTACCACCTCACAGCACGAAAACAGAACAGTGTTGACAAACAATCGAATTAACGTGCAACACTCATGCGTTCTTCAGCACTTCAAATATATTGACATTTCGTACCCTGCGAAATAATATTAGTGATAGTATTTTCTGAAAAAACCGCAGTTTTAGGAGGGCATTCGGCTTTGGACCACAAAAAACGAATTGAACTGCGCAATGCCAAACCGGGGATGGTGCTTGCGGCTCCGGTACTTTCCGATGCCGGCCGGGTCATCGTAAATGAAGGAGTCCCGCTAACGGAAGCCATGCTACTTAACATGAAGACATGGAATGTATCATCACTGAGTGTATGGGGCGACCAAGAGCTGCCAAAGCAATTTTCGGCAGAACACTTTGAAAACGAATATGCGGGAACGGTACAGCTCATTGACAATGCCTTTGCATCAATGCGGTTTGCCGGAGAGCTTCCTTTGGCAGAAATGAAGGAAGTTGTTATCGGCTCGGTGATCAATATGGCTGAAATGGTTGGCGCAATTCATCACCTGCACTCAATGAACCGCCTTGGCGAATATACATTGCATCATTCTGTAGATGTCAGCGTGATCTGCGGTGTCCTGGGGAAATGGCTGGGATATCAGGGTGACGCGCTTCGAGATATAATATTGGCTGGACTATTGCATGACATCGGTAAAACGCAAGTCCCCCTGGCACTGCTTTCCAAGCCGGAAAAGCTTACCCCCGCCGAAATGATAAAAATGAAGCAACATAGCGAACTCGCCATTGCGCTGTTGCAAAAAACCGGCGCTGTCTCCAAAGATATTATCGCAGCGATTGCTCAGCACCACGAAAGAATGGATGGCAGCGGCTATCCCAATGGGTTGCGGGGCGATGCCATTCACCCCTATGCACGGATCCTGGCAGTAGCCGACTTTTACGACGCAGTCACTTCCGAACGTCCCTACCAGCATAAAGAAAGTCCTTTTACTGCTGCGAGGATGATTGCCGGCGATATGTACGACAAGCTGGATACTGCAACCAGCGCCACCTTCCTTGAACACTTGCGCGATCAATTTATTGGCAGCCAGGTTCAACTAAGTGATGGTCGACTGGCTGAAGTCATCATGATCGGCGGCGACTATACGTTTCAACCGGTAGTAAAAACAGAAGACGGAAAATTTGTCGATATCAGCCGGGCTCCCAGCCTGAAAATTTCCCAGCTGGCAGGCTCGTAGACGAATCAACAATCACAATGCAAAAAGGCTGCTTTTCTGTGGGTGAAACCTCTACGGAAAAGCAGCCTTTTATTCATTTTCAATAGTATTTGCAAATAAAAAGAATCTGAGGTATCGCGTCAAACAGAAAAATCGACCTTGTTTCCCTGCAGCGAATTCGATTCATTTTTCTGCGGTTTTGATGCTGTGGTCGTACGCGTTTCTCCGCCTGAAACGTAAGCCTTGCCACATTCCGGACAAACCGAGGTAAACAGTCGGACACTCTGAGAAATGACTTCGCGGTCTTCTTGGTTGGCTTTTGCCTGTTCATTGCCGACATGTTCCTGTTCGTGAGACATAACCACGGCAGCTGAACTCTCGGGGGATATATGCCCCGGCGCTTTGAACGAAACACCAGGATCATTCGATCCATCCTGATATTTCCTCTCTTTGCAGGCTTGGCACTCAATTTGACCGGTACGCTTCAGTCGCTGGAGTTCCGGTCCGGTTTTATTGGATTTCGCAGTAAGTTCAAGCGAATAAGCTGGCGAAACAGTGGCGCCTGCAGCCTGGTTTCCAGAATTGTCGCCAGCCGCCTGCCCTGCTTGATAGGACATCGCCTGCATCATCGACATTGATCGTACATCAGCCAATCCTGCCAACCCTATCGCCATTCCGGTTCATTCGCCTCCAGTCGCCATTATGCTAATATTCTTTTTATTATTATATTTTACCATCGATTAGATAGCAAGATTAGGAGTAACAACAGCGTCGTACACGCGCAGCAAATTGCCGCCGATGAATCGGATCAAATCCTGTTTGGAAAATCCACCATCAAGCAGCGCTGCACACACCTGTGGCAATGACGTGTAACTGCGAAACCATTCCGGCAGTCCAGCCTCAATTTGATCAGTAGCCCAACCGACGTGTTCCACACCCACCCAATCTGACAATCGCAGTACGCTTTCGACATATTCTTCCAGTGTGCCGAAAGCATATGGCGGTGCCACGACCCAGGTACCGATCACACCGCCAGTTTGTGCAATAATCCGGGCATGATCTCTGCTGATGAAGCGCACATGCTGGTTGTCATCGTCATCGCGCATCATCGTATGCGACAAAACGATTGGACTGTTCGTCAATTCAGCCATTTGAACCGTCGCTGCAAAAGAAGCATGGGCTGCATCAAGAATCATCCCCAGTCGATTTACCTCACGCACCATTTCCCTGCCAAGTTCGCTCAGGCCGCCGATCGTCGGCGAATCGGTCTGATTATCGCAAAACGCATTGTGAAGATAATGCGCCGGGGCAAACTTGGTATGCCCATCCTGGTGCAGCATTTTCAATCGTCCCAAGTCTTGTTCCACCATGTGCCCACCCTCAACCGACAAAAATATCGCCTGTTTTCCCATTAAGGCAATTCGCGAAATATCTTCACTGTTTCCGGCTATTGCCAAAGGTAGCGTATCCAGCATGTTACGTAACAGTGACATCTGTCGCAGGTATTCTTGCCATGCCTCATCGGCCCGAAAATCGCGAGCCTTGTTGCCTGGTGCACCCAGTTTGATCAGCGGCAAATCGACAGGTAGGCCCAGATACGAACATTTCAGGCCCGCAGCAATGTTGTCCAGAATATTTTGTTTCAGTTTGGCATCGCCGGGATAGCTTGCAATTTCTGTGGCAAAAGAACCTTCTGCCAACCCTTTAGCCTCCCATAGACCCAGATGGCTGTGCATATCTACTGAGGGATGGTTCGCAAGAACACTTTTTGCGATTGCAAGATTGCCGGTTGCGCGTTTCATGCCTTATCCTCCGATGGATTCTTATCTACAGGCCTATTTCTGCATCGTTGCGAGTATTCCTTCACAACAGATTTAAACTCCGGCCCAAAACTGATACACTTACTTATACGAAGAACTCGATAAAGGATGGACGCCCGTCATGAAAAAATTGCTGCTAATTGCGACAGGCGGCACGATCGCCTGCCAAAAAACCGAGGACGGCCTTGCGCCACAGATCAATCCTGAAGATTTTCTCGCCTATGTGCCGGAATATAAAACGATTTGCACGATCGACGCAATCCAAATCCTGAATCTGGACAGTACCAACATTCAACCCGAGGATTGGATCAGCATGGCCGAAACGGTACAACGGGAGTATGAGCGCTATGACGGATTTGTGATTACCCACGGAACCGACACCATGGCCTATACCGCTGCCGCATTATCCTATCTGATTCAGGATTCGCAGAAACCCATTGTAATTACCGGGTCGCAAAAACCCATCGACGCCTCAATCACCGATGCCAAGAAGAATTTGCTGGATAGCATTCGTTTTGCCGCCGATCGCCACGCCAAAGGTGTTTATATCGTTTTTGACGGTACAGCCATCGTCGGAACGCGGGCCAGAAAAGTACGCTCGAAAAGCTACCACGCGTTTGAAAGCATCGACTATCCGGTAGCCGCATTTATCGATGACAGCCGAATCATCCATTATTTTGCCGATCAATGTGTTGATGCGGCGGTTAAATTCTGGACCCGGTTAAATCCACGTATCTTCCTGCTGAAGTTGGTGCCGGGAATGGAACCGGATGTGCTCGACTATATTGCCGACCACTATGATGTGGTAGTCATCGAGTGTTTTGGCGTTGGCGGCATCCCCTTCAATAATAAGCGTAATTTTTTGGACCGGTTGGAAAAACTGCATCAAAGAGGAATAATCACCGTGATTGCCTCACAGGTCATGTCGGAAGGCAGTGATGCCGAGATTTACGAAGTGGGATCCCGCGCGATTCATCGGTTCAATGTGCTGCAGGCCTTTGACATGACAGTGGAGGCCACAATGGTTAAATTAATGTGGATCACTGCCGAAACAAAAGACTTTGCGGAAATCAAACAAAAATTTTATACCAGAATCAATAACGATATCCTTGCCTAACAGGAGGAATGAATTTTGCGCTGGCAACAAAAAGATTACTTTATCTCAACGGACAAGACCTTACTCGACTTTCCCGTTATTTTACGGTTTATCAGTGAAGACTCGTACTGGGGCAAAGGGCGGACTGCTGATGTCATGCATAGGGCAATCGACAATAGCACGCTCTGTTTCGGCTTATATCAGGAAACCGCCGTTGGGATCACCTTGGCCGGTTTTGCCCGTGTGATCTCTGACCTTACCGTTTTCGGCTATCTCTCCGATGTCTTTGTTCTGCAGGAGCATCGTGGCAAGGGACTGGGAAAATGGCTGATTCAAAGCATCTGCGATCACCCAGATCTGCGCGACCTAAAAAACATCTGCCTGATTACCAGAACGCCGGAGTTTTATGAACCACTTTCATTCGCTGTGTTAGAAGAAACCAATGTACGAAAATTCATGATGAAGGCGCCCCCCACTGCCGCAACAAGTTGAGGGACTCTGGATTCCTTGACAATCCAGACCGCAACCCTTATATTAATAAAATATCAAAAAATGCAAAGGGGTTCACCTTGGAACACATAGTTAATAAACGAAAAAAGACCCTGTTGGAATATATGCGGACGTTACATCGCAATATCGGTTTTTTTGTGATCGGATTAACGCTTATCTACAGTCTGAGCGGGATTGTTCTGGTTTACCGGACCACCGATTTTTTGAAACAGGATACACCGGTTCAAAAGACAATTGCAAAAAACATTGACTCGACTGAACTGGCAAAAGTCCTGCGAGTCAAAGAGATTAATATAATAAAAACTGAAGGCAACACGCTCTTTTTTAAAGCTGGCGCTGCAATCCATAATGGCAAGTATGATAAAGCTACCGGAATGCTTTCGTATACCGAGAAGCAATTGCCGGCAATACTAAACAAACTTAACGGGTTGCATAAGGCTTCCAGCCGCGACAGCGTCCACATCTTCTCGGTGATTTACGGACTGCTGCTGTGTTTTCTGGCCGTGTCATCATTCTGGATGATTAAGCCCGGCACGCAGTTGTTCCGTAAAGGAATTTACATTTCAATGGCGGGGTTCGTCACAGCAATCGTTTTGCTTTTCGTCTGACAGCAGTTTAAAAGCATCTTGTAAATTGGATAAAGAGAAAGCAAAGGGGCCGCCTCAGAACAGGATTAACATCCTGATCGGGGCAGCCCCTTATCTTTTCAGGCAGTTTCAATTAATTGCTGGAATCGCAATGCACCGTTGACCATCAATGTTATCCCCATCTCAAACGCATCTTCATCCAACAGGTATTTCGTATTGTGCCCGGGAAATACGCAGCCCTTCGCCGGGTTTTTGATTCCCAGGAACATAAAGCAGCCGGGAACTTTCTCCAGATAATACGAAAAGTCCTCGCCGCCCATGCTGGGATCAATGGTCACCGCAGTGCCCGGTCCGTAAAACAAATCCGCCATCTCGCTGATCGTTTCCACATGGATCTTGGTGTTGACTGTTGACGGATAGCCAAAGGTATAATTCACAGTTGCGGTGCAGCCTTCCGATTCGCTCAGCTTTGTTGCGATCGCGCCAATACGGTCATGGATCTTTTGCCGGTTTTCCGCCGTATAGGTCCGCACAGTCCCGCCGATCACAACGGTATCGGGGATGATATTATCCGCCGTGCCACCATTGATTCTGGTCACGGAAACTACGGCCTGCTCCAGCGGATTGATGGTCCGGGGAACAATCTGCTGCATGGCGGTTACGATTTGCGTAGCTACCGGAATTGGATCGATACAAAGGTTGGGGCTGGATGCATGGCCTCCCCTGCCGCTTACCACGATCTCAAAACAATCTGCATTGGCGGAAGATGCCCCTGCCAATAGTCCAACATGACCAACATCGATAATCGCTGAAACGTGTTGGCCAAGAATCGCATCGACTCCGTCCAGGACATTTGCCCGTACCATTTCAATCGCGCCGCCGGGCGGTTGTTCTTCGGCATGCTGAAAAATAAACACGAATGAGCCTTTCAAAGACTGCTGATTCTTGCTTAAGACACTGACCACGCCAAGCAACATGGCCGTATGCGCATCATGCCCGCAGGAATGCATCACCCCGTCATGCCGTGAAGCATATTCCAGCCCGGTCAACTCTGGCATTTTTAGTGCATCAATATCTGCCCGCAGTGCAATGGTCGGTCCCGGTTCAGCGCCGTGCAACCGGGCAACAACCCCAGTAGCGGTTGGACGAATTATCTCCAGATTCCCCAACTTTTCCATTTCCTGCACAATCAGTTTTGTCGTTTCAATTTCCTGGAAAGAAAGTTCCGGGTATTGATGAAAGTGTCGCCGCCAGGCAATCACTTGCGGCAAAACAGCCTGGATGTCCTGCTCAAGCTTCCGCTCCACAGCGCACCTCCTTTTGTTTTTCCCGAATCAATTGCTGAAAGCGCATGGCGGCGTTGAGCATGACCGATATTCCCACGGCAAAAGAATCTTCGTCAATACGAAACTTCGTGCTGTGGGTCGGATAAATACAACCTTGCTCGGTATTCCGCACCCCCAAAAAGTAAAAGCAGCCCGGAATTCGTTGCAAATAGTAGCAAAAATCTTCGCCGCCCATCATCGGCTCCATCATTTCCGCAGTCCCTGCGCCGTACAGTTCATCCGCGACATCCATCAGCGCTTTTGCATATTCATCGGTATTGTACATATTGTCATAACCATAGTGATAACTAAATTCGACCTGCATTTCAAAGGCTTCTGCATAATTTGCCGCAATCTGGCCGATCATTTTTTTAACCAATTCCCGGTTCTCTTGTGAGTAAGTTCGCACGGTTCCCTTAAGCTCTGCAACATCTGGAATGATATTATAGGCGGTACCGCTGTTAAACTGGGTTATACTCAAAACGGCCGCGTCTTTGGCCGGAAAATGTCTGGCAACAATGTCCTGAAGCGCTGTCACAATCTGTGCAGCCACCGGAATCGGGTCATGGCACAGATGCGGCGACGCAGCATGTCCGCCGCTGCCGGCAACGTTCACTTCAAAAGAATCGCTATTGGCCATCAGATAGCCGGGCCTGGTCCCAATATGCCCTACTGCGATTTTAGGCCCCACATGCTGACCGATGATGGCATCGACTCCAGCCAACACCCCTTTTTCCACCAGCGCTTTGGCGCCGCCGGGGAATACTTCTTCCGCAGCCTGAAAAATAAAAACAAAAGAACCTTCCAGTTCCTGACGATGGGCATGCAGGACATGCAAAGCGCCCAACAGCATGGCTGTATGGGCGTCATGCCCACACGCATGCATCACTCCGTCATGCCGCGACGAGAATTCCTCTCCACTGTTTTCCGACATAAGCAAAGCGTCAATGTCGGCGCGCAAGGCAATGACTGCGCCGGGGACGGCGCCGTTCAACCGGGCAACAACGCCCGTCGGCGAAACCCGTTCATATTCAATTTCTGGCAACTCTTTAAACTGTTCAATGATATACTCGGTTGTCTTAAACTCCTCGAAAGATGGTTCCGGGTACTGGTGAAAATGCCGCCGCCATTGCTTAACCTTTGGAACTACGGCAGTTATGCTTTCCTCAAAAAAACTCATTCTTTTCTCCCCTGTTCAATTAGCCACCCTCAATCGGGAAAATGCTTTTTGCTCATACTGGGGCACTTCCTGTTCCGAACAGTAAATCCAATGCCCTGGTGAAACTTCATGCATCCCAACTACAGTTCCCTCTGGGTATTTATGGGTTGACGGGTCATAGTCCACCCGCCGGCGCTGCTTTTCCTTGTGCAGGTCAGTCAATGGCGATGCCGAAAGCAGTGAAATCGTGTACGGGTGCAACGGCCGCGCATAAAGCTCATCGGAATCAGCCATTTCCAGAATTTTGCCGTCTTTCATCACAGCAATACGGTCACTGATGTATTTCACCATAGCCAGGTCATGCGCAATGAACAGGTATGTCATGTTTCTTTCCTTGCGAAGTTTGATCAGCAAGTTGACAATCTGCGCCTGGATCGAAACATCCAATGCCGACAGACATTCATCGGCGACAATAAAGTCAGGTTTCACGCACAATGCCCGTGCTATACCGATTCGCTGGCACTGACCGCCGGAAAACTCCGTCGGGTAGCGATTGGCGTAACAGCGGTGAATTCCCACAATATCCAGCAGTTCATACACCTTGCGACTGATCTCTTCCTCCGTTTTGCCGATGCCGTGCAGGCGCAATGCATCGCCAATGATATTTTTCACCGGGATCCGCGGATTTAGTGAAGCAAATGGATCCTGAAAGATCATCTGCATCGATTTGCGGAAATCCATCATCTCGCTTTTGCCCTGCAGTTTGCTGATATCCTGTCCTTTGTAGGTTACCGTGCCCGATGTTATCGAATCCAGTTTTATGATCGACCGGCCGGTGGTTGATTTTCCACTGCCCGATTCTCCGACCAGGCCCAGAGTCTCGCCCTTATAAATGTCAAAAGAGATGTCGTCTATGGCCCGTACTTCATTTTTTTTGCCAGGATTGAAGATTTTTTTCAAATTGCGGACTTGGAGAATAAGCTCCCTATCCTCCGACGGCACAGGCTTTATCATAAACATTCACCTCCCCGATATCCTGATACAAAGACTTGAACGTAGCATGCCGACGCAAGATTTCCGCCGGCGGAACCACTCGGGGCGCTGCCGGGTGCAATAGCCAGGTCGCCGCAAAATGTGAATCACTCACCTTGAAAAATGGCGGTTTCTCTTCGAAATCAATCGCCAGGGCATATGCATTTCTCGGTGCAAACGCATCCCCCTGCGGCATGTTCAGCAAGTTGGGCGGTGCGCCCGGTATGCTGTGCAACACGGAATCTTTGGTATCAACAGACGGCATCGAACAAATCAGACCCCAAGTATAAGGATGTTGCGGATGATAAAAAATTTCTTCCGCCGTTCCGATTTCGACAATGCGTCCCGCATACATTACCGCCACCCGGTCGGCCACATGCGCCACAACGCCCAAATCATGCGTGATAAAGATTACGGACATATTCAGTTTTTGTTTCAGTTCGTCGATCAAGTCTAATATTTGGGCCTGAATCGTTACGTCCAAAGCCGTTGTCGGTTCGTCAGCGATCAGAATGTCCGGTTTGCAGGCCAACGCAAGCGCAATCATGACCCGCTGCCGCATCCCGCCGGAAAATTGATGCGGATAGCATTTACTGCTTTCCGCCGGATTGCGGATGCCGACCAGCGTGATCAGATGGATCGCTTCCTGCATCGCAGCGGTCTGCGACATTGCCTGGTGCTTCAAGATCGATTCGGCAATTTGCCTGCCGACCGTCATCGTCGGATTTAGTGATGTCATCGGATCCTGAAAAATCATGGCGATTTTTTTACCGCGAATCTTTTCCATTTCCTTATCCG
>CAYLSL010000019.1:1995-3786 GCA_964386615.1 uncultured Veillonellaceae bacterium | reverse complement strand
TCCTGAAAAATCATGGCGATTTTTTTACCGCGAATCTTTTCCATTTCCTTATCCGACAACGCGAGCAAGTTCTGCCCCTGATAAAGAACCTCGCCTTGCTCATACCGTGTATTGCCTTTCGGCAATACACGGTTGATCGCTTTTACGGATACAGATTTTCCCGATCCAGATTCTCCTACAATGGCAAGGGTCTCGCCTTTCATCAAGTCGAACGTTACCCCCTGTACGGCAGAAACCTTTCCATCCAACGTCTGAAACGAAATTGTCAAATCCTTTACGCTCAATATCGTTTCTTTCATCATACGATTACCTCCTGATTTGACTCTGGATCAAATGTTACTTCGCTTCAAAGCTCCACTCGTGGAGATTGACCAGAGATCCGTCCCAGAAATCCTTGGTCCCCCCCTTGAGACTCTTGGTTTGCCCAATGATATAGTCTGGCGCATATAAGCTGGTAATGAATTGTTGTTCCTTCATGTATTTTTGAATTTCACTGTATGCAACTTTCCGTTGCGCCGCAGAGGTCATTGCCGATGCATCCAGCATCATTTTTGTCAGTTTGGCATCGTTGGTGTGAGAATAGTTGTTGCTGCCACCAGGAACAAAGTAAGAGCTATAATCAGGATCAACCGTAAGACCGTAGCCGATCAAAATCATCTGATACTCGCCTTTGCGAGCCTTTGCAAGCAATGAAGGAAAATCCATTTTTTGCTGCTTTACATTCAGACCGATTGCTTTCAGGTCCTGCTGGATCAGGTCAGCCGATTGTTCCCGCAGCACATTGCCGATGGGAACCGACAAAACGATTTCTTTGGATGTATCGAAACCTGATTCCGCCAACAGTTTTTTCGCCGTTTCCGGATCATAAGGCACCGGGGTTACGCTGGCATCATAAACATCGCTGGCCGGAGTATAGATCGTCGGAACCAGCTGGGCCGTTCCCTTGAAGAGCTGATCAACGATTTGTTTGCGATTGATCGCCATCGTAATGGCCTGACGGAATTTCGTATTAAACTCCGGCAGACTGTTGTTGACATCCAGATATTGACCCTGTAGGGCTGGTGCGGTGCGGATGACAAGTTTTTCATCTTTTTTCAGCATATCCAGGTCTTTGATCGGCAGAATACCGATCCCGCCGCCCGCAACCATTTGAATGCCGCCAGACTTCAATTCCGTAACCAAATTGGTCCCGTTCATAACCCGGATAAATATTTTTTTCAACTTCGGGGCGCCTTGATAATAGTCGGCATTTGCCGCATATTCAACATGATCATTCGTTTTGTAGGTCACAAATTTGAACGGACCGCTAGTTACTGTGGGCTTGATCGCTGCCTCTAATTTGGAAATTTCAGCTGGATCTGCTTTTTCAAACACATGCTTGGGGGCGATGAAAACTTCAAATCCGAGGAAACTTTTCAAATAGTTCGGGTCGACCGGGGTTTTTGTCTTCAGTGTCAGTGTGCGCTCATCAATCACTTTGACGCCGGAAATCTCTTTTACGCCGTCCGGCAGTATCCCTGCGTCATTGACGCCTTCAAGCATTTTCACATAAGATCTTTTCGACGTTTCAGTTTTGGGGTGAGCGATCGTATTCAGGGTAAACGCCACATCGTGGGCTGTGACAGGCTTGCCGTCCGTCCATTTGGCCTTCGGATTGATTTTGATGGTAAAGGTTTGATTATCCTTGCTGTCAAAGCTTTCCGCCAGCGCCGGAGTGAATTTGTTCGGTTCCGGCATGCCAACCAGCGTGTCGTACATAAAGCGAATCGCATACTTTCCTGCAATACCAGG
>CAYLSL010000019.1:0-1895 GCA_964386615.1 uncultured Veillonellaceae bacterium | reverse complement strand
CACGGCGGCGAGAATCGCTATGCCGGGAGGAATCCAGCGCCAGGGCTCTTCCGACAAAGTCGTCAGCGATTGCGCACTCGTCAGCATATTGCCCCAGCTGGAAGTTGGCGGCTGGACACCCAGTCCAAGAAAACTCAGTGAAGCTTCCGTCAAAATCGCAGAAGCGATGCCGAAGGTCGCATTGACCAGAATCGGCGACAAAACATTCGGCAAAATATGCCGGAAAACAATCGTGTATGGCGAGTAACCCGTAACCTTGGCGGATGCAACATAGTCCATCGCCTTAACTTTAAGGACTTCACCGCGCACCAGGCGGCAAATCGGCGGCCAGCCCATGAATCCCATCACCAGCATGACCGTCATCATATTAGGGCCGATCAGACTCACAATCACCATGATGATCATAAAATGCGGATAAGCCATAAACACTTCGGTGATCCGCATGATCAGGCTATCGATCAAACCGCCGAAATACCCCGACAATAGTCCCAATGCTATTCCAATCGAGGCGTAGATCAGCACGGAGCCGATCCCAACGATCAACGAAACTTGTGTACCAAAAATCAGCCGACTGAGCACATCGCGCCCTACATCGTCGGTTCCCAGAAGGTGCTGCGCCGTAGGCGCGGCGGCAAAATTCCCCACCGTTTTATTTGGGTCAAACGGCGAAATGACCGGAGCCAATATAGCGACCATTATAATGCCCAAAAATATGAACATACTAGCTAAAGCAACTTTGTTTCTGCAAAACCGCCGCCAGGTGATTTTGCCCCAGGAATCGACCACCTCTTCGACAGCATCCTGCTCAATGGCTGCCGCTCCGTCGCAAAGCGGCGTCGCCGTCCATGCTTCCAGTGCGGCACTATTACTGACCAAAACCAATTTATCTGCATTCATCCCAGCGCACCTCACTTTTCATAACGAATCCGCGGATCGATCACCGCATACAACACATCAACCAGCAAATTCGAAATTAATACAGCGATTGCAGACAAAATCACAATCGACATCAGAATCGGATAATCGCGGGAGTGAATGGAGGCGACGGTCAATGAACCGATGCCCGGCCACTGAAAAATCTGTTCCGTAATCACGGCCCCGCCAATGATTTTGGGCAAATCTGTTCCGATTACCGTAACAATCGGAATCAACGAATTGCGAAACACATGCGATGTCAGGATCTGCACCCCGGACAACCCTTTGGACACAGCCGTGCGAATATAATTTTGTTCAAGCACATCCAGAACGCTGGCCCGGACATAACGAATCATGTTGGCGGAAAACTGGGACGCCATTACGATTACAGGCAACACCAGATGCATTATCTGACTGCCCAGATCGTCTTTTTGCCCTAAAACCGCCATTCCACCGGTCGGAAACATTTCCAGCTGCACCGCAAGAACGTAGATCAACGCCAGACCCAAAAAGAACGGTGGAAACGATACGTTGAAAAAAGTCCAACCAACAATGAACCGATCCAGGAACGAATTCTTGTTCAGCGCCGACACAATCCCCAGCGGGATTGCCGAAAGGTAAGCAACAAGCAGGCTTACTCCCATTAAAATCAAGGTTGGATTGAGACGCTGCAGAATTATTTCTCCTACCGGCTGACGATTGGTAAAAGAAAAACCCAAATTCCCCACGGTCAGATTCTTGATCCACTCATAATACTGAACCGGCCAAGGCTTATCCAAACCAAGTGCAATCCTGGTCGCTTCAATCTGCTCTTTCGTCATGTCCGGGGAAATGTACATGTCTGCGGGATCACCAGGCGTCAGGTGAACCAGGATGAACGCCCCGACAGAAATAAGCAGCAAAACTGGAATCGAAATTAACAAACGTCTTAATACATAGCCACCCACGTGCTGTTCCCTCCTCTCTCAAGACTCTTGACT
>CAYLSL010000018.1:0-26334 GCA_964386615.1 uncultured Veillonellaceae bacterium | reverse complement strand
CATTGGCGCAAAGAGTGTATCCCTGTAAAAAAAACGGGTGGGCTGCATATCGAACGATTTCGTAGTTGGTATTTTGCCTGCATTGCACAACCACATTGCGAGCCATCAGGTCGCCCCTGTCTTCCCACAAACCAAAATAAGTTGCAATGTCACGAGGATCGCCAATCTCTTTTAATGTCAGCACGTCAGGCCAGAAAGAAAACACATATCCGTTGTCATCTTTCTCTAACATCGCGCGTAACGTCAGTCTTGTGTTGAGCAGTAAATCTTCCTTGTGGTCCTGGCTTGTATTGTTCAGATAATCTGGATAGTCATATGCAGTAAAGATGTAATATGGCATGGCTTTAATGTCCAGCCCCGTTTGGTTGTTCACCTTGGGAATCCATTCATGCAAAGCCCGAAAACCACTTTTGTCCATATAATCCTGTACAATTTTAGCCCCTTTTTGCGTACAAGCCAGCGATAACAGCGGTTTATCTTTGTATGGTCCGAACTCTCCTTCCAAATCTTGCATCACCATTGCAAAACCTGAATTGTCATGACCTTCCTGCTGTGGCAACATCAATGACAACGCTTTGGAAGCATGAACGGGATCAGCACTCTTGATTGCACCGATTCTGCACATCCAAAATCACACCTTTCTACTTTACTTGTTTGTTAAACCTACTCTTGCAAAATCAAAAGACTCTGCAAGAGGCCCGTTTCTCCGGGACCTTCCGCAGAGTCTTTTATACTCACGGTGTACGCTTGCGCGCTGTGCCGCTCGGTCCTGACCGCTTCATTGCGCGGAACCCTAGGCACACTCCCTTGACACGTTTGTGTTTTTAACGCACACGAATCATGTCAAGCTAAATTATATGGACGGTATCTTATACTGTCAACATGTATATTTAAATGCAGTTTATTCTGACAAGTTCTTTATCTCAGGGCCAGGCCGTCGAACGTCTCCCTCGCGTTTTGTATAATTATTCGAATCGTAATATTCCATCACCGGGATGATCAACCGCCGAGACGTGTTTAATAAATCCCGTATTTCGCCTACACTGAGTGTTTCGTGTGTCTGAAAGTGGTGCTGAATGATTGAGCCAATGTACTGCATTGTATTTCTGTATACGTGTACTCCAGAGAGTCTAATAAACACTTTTTCGCGCACCATGCGTTCAAAAAATGGTTTAATTTGCTCGATCGGTCGCATCATTTTTTCGGCTAACCATTGCGGAGTTATATCGATTACCTCTTTCACCGGTACAACCCTTTCCAATATTGTTCTCAATTCATCTACGGTTCCTCCGTATTGCTTAGCATGTGCGGGGGCCGCAACAAATTCTCCCTGTGATATTATCCAGCCGCATTTAACTGCATATTGAAAAAACCAATCGGAAATATTCGGCGGCAAATTTATTTTCTCTCGCAATGTTTCACGCGATAACCCCGGTTCAGACGCTTTGAGCCGGTGATATTCTTCTAATTCCCTTTTCATTGAAATCTGCAGATCCATTATTGATTCCATGGAAACATAGTAGTTGCCTGCCTTTTTTACCTTTCCCTGTTCAAGCAATTCATTGATTGAGGTTTCCAAGGCATGTCTGTTGATATATCCGGCAGATTGTTGCCATTCCGTTTGTGTCGGAGGCTTTTTGCACAACAATAACAAAGACAATAACATCGCTGGATAATCAAGCTTTCTCTGTGCTTCCGCCAATCGTGCCACGAGTGCTTGCTTATGCCGCCCCCCTCCAGCAAGCGTCAACAAGGTTATCCCGCCAATTAAGTCTTGTGGTGAAAAACGTCGTATAAGGCCCTGATCCCCAACCGATGCAGAAATACTTTGTTCTAAATGCAAGCGAACTATTATAGGCGTACTTATTTCCTCTGTTTTTTTTTGATAAGATAACCGTCCGATAAACTCTCCTGTCCCGACGTGCAGCCTAACCCTAGTCCCCGAGGGATACACTTTTTTCCATTGAATTGCGGCTTCCCATACAGCACCCGTCTGGCAATATCCGTCTTCACTTAAAAACATTCCACGCTTAATCTCCGCTATCCCTGCTCCTGTAAGATTCAAAGAGACTCTTTGCCCAGCCCCAGCCACTGTGACTTTTTGATTGTGAGATTCAATCTCGCGTACCTTAACTGGTATGTTTTCTGGATAAAGAACCACCCCGGCGCCAGATTTTAAGATCCCACTTATTGCAGAGCCTGTAACAATCAAGCCTTGCCCCTTAAAATTAAAGGCGCGATCAATCCAAAGTCTAAACGGAGAGTTTCTATCCCTTTCAGCTATTTTTTTAGCTTCCGCATACAACGTCTCTTTTAGCGTGTCTAAGCCTTCACCGCTTTTTGCAGATACTCGACAAATCGGTGCTTGAGCTAAAAGAGAATTTTTCAGAAACTCTCTTACGTCTTCTTCCACTAATGCTAGCCATTCTGCGTCGACTTTATCAATCTTGTTGAGAGCTACCACCCCATGCTTTATGCCAAAGCACTGAAGCATTTCAAAATGCTCCCGCGTTTGCGGCATAATACCTTCGTCAGCTGCAATAACCAGCATTGCCATGTCAATGCTTCCTGTCCCTGCCAACATGTTCTTTAGAAAGCGTTCATGTCCAGGTACGTCAACTATTCCAAGTGTCAAATCATCTTGATGTCTGAGGGATGCAAATCCGATATCAATTGATATACCACGAGCTTTTTCTTCTTTTAGCCGATCAGTGTCCGTACCTGTCAGTAATTTTATCAATGCAGTTTTTCCATGATCAACATGTCCAGCCGTTCCAATAATTAAATATTTCATGATGTTTTCTCATTAGCAATTTTCGTCAACGCTGCACACAGCAAATCTTCGTCCCCGTGCATCAGGCAACGTACGTCAAATACGAGTGCGTCGATCCTGACCAGACAAACCACCGGGGTCTCACATATTCTCAATTTTTCAGCCACAAAACTAACCGATTTCCTGTACGGTACAATTTCCACACCATATCCACATATTTCAACTCCGGGTAAAGACCCGCCACCGGCCAGCGACTGCGTCTTAATCACTCGAACTTTCCACCCATGTACAGTTAGCATCGATAGAGATCCGGCTAACTTTTCAGCTTTCGCCAACAATAACTCTGCTGACATATGCAGCATGTTTCTTGCAGGAATTAGAACTTCTCCTCTACCGGATGAATAATCGATCAGTGTTCCTTCAAGCGCCGCCAAAGACAGTTTATCAATCCGCAAGGCACGTAAAAGTGGTTCTTTTTTTAATAGCTCAATATGATTTTTTTTGCCTGTGACTAACCCCGCTTGTCCAGCGCCAAGTAATTTATCGCCACTAAATGTAACCAAATCAAAACCTGCTTCAAGGCACTCTTGCACCGTAGGTTCTGCGGTTCCTTGGATGGCGATCGGCAGCAAAGTGCCACTTCCCACATCATTGATCGACACTAGCTTTTGCTGATTAGCCAGATGACAAAGGGCTTCCATGCTTGGTTGGCTGGTAAATCCAACCATCGCAAAATTGCTTGTGTGTACTTTTAATATTGCAGCGGTTGCTGGCGTGATTGCTGATGCATAGTCTTCTAAATGGGTTTTATTTGTTGTACCCACTTCAACCAAGGTTGCTCCACTTTGCCTTATTACGTCTGGGATACGGAATGAACCGCCAATTTCGACCAGTTCGCCACGACTGACAAGCACTTCTTTGCCACGGGCAATCCCCGCCAACACCAACAAAACAGCCGCAGCATTGTTATTCACCACCAGTGCCGCCTCTGCACCGGTCAATTCGGTTAGCCGCTTTTCAACGTGCCCATAACGGTCACCCCTTTGTCCAGATTGCAAGTCATATTCCAATGTGCTATATCCTTCCATCACGGCCCGTACCTGAGCCTTGGCACGATCACTAAGTGGCGCACGGCCCAAATTGGTATGTAGTACTACGCCAGTTGCGTTAACGGTTCTTTTTAAGCTTTGTTCCATCAACGCTTGCTTTTT
Organism: uncultured Veillonellaceae bacterium; assembly: GCA_964386615.1. GTDB lineage: Bacteria > Bacillota > Negativicutes > UBA1444 > UBA1444 > UBA1444. The sequence goes on along the minus strand of CAYLSL010000018.1, from coordinate 22,350 downwards.
TAATACAAACCGATCCAGGATCCAGTGTTGAACTTCTGTTTCTGTAGTTGCCGGCGGCACAACCTTGTTATTGCGGATTGTCTTTCTAAAATCCTCTACCGCGGCACGTAACAAAGAGATAACAACCTCGTGTGAAAGCGTTTCCATGCTGAAGTTATTTCGCACCATAATAGCCAATTGTTCAATTGAAGGAATCCGGCGCTGAATGCTGTTCATCATTATCGCGACCAACTTTCTTATTATTTATTTTATCGCTTATAATTCATCTCTTGTTTTTAATTAGTCAAGCAAGTCATTTTTCCTTTAACCTTACAAACAAAAAAATAGCGCAGCCTCTTTTTCCAGAGACTGCGCTATTTTTAATTCTATTCAGCGGGTTGGCGCATTTCACAATTTCCTTTAAAAACAGCACCCTCACCAATAATCAGAGTTCCTACTTTTAAGTCTCCAACAACTTTTGCAGACGGCAACAACTCCAACTTATCATTTACATCCATATTACCAGTAACAATCCCTGCAACCATGGCATTTTTTGCACTTATGGTTGCTTTAACCTGCCCGGCTTCACCTATTATTAAATCCGCAGTCGTTGCAATATCCCCTTCAAACTGACCATCGATTCGTAACGCACCACTTGACGTTAGTGATCCTTTTAAGGTCGTTGTGTGCCCAATAAGCGTTTCAACCTGCTCGGAAAAAGCCTCGCTCTTTTTACGACCAAACATAATTCAACTCCCATCCTTACGCTTATAATGCTTAAGCTTTTCCCTGCCTGTCTACAAGAAACCGGCCGGATTTACTGCTGTCCCATTAACCTTTACTTCATAATGAACATGGGGTCCAGTACTAAACCCCGAACTCCCCATATAGGCAACCAGTTGCCCTTTTTGCACCTTTTGTCCCACAGACACTACATTTTCCGAGTTATGTGCATATGAAGTGGTTATTCCATAGCCATGGTCAACAATAACTTGTCGCCCATAACCGCCGTTCCATCCGCTCGCCACAACCACACCAGCCGCAGTGGCTACGATCGGGGTCCCTGAGTCTGCAGCTACGTCGATTCCAGGGTGCCAGTCCGAGCCACCCCAACGCCAGCCAAATCTTGAAGTAACAACTCCTTCAGCAGGCCATATTGAGGGTGTTGCTGCCAAACGAGCATTACGTTCAACCAAACTCTCGCGAAGCTTTGCCAGGCTTTCGCCCCTAACCTTTGCGCTGGCTTGCAGATCCTTGACCAAATTGTTCAATTCTGCTGCTTGAGGCCGGACAACCGGCCCGCCTTCGCCGGCAGCTCCCGTTGTTGGCCGTACAATGCCAGATCTTGAAGTACCAGCTGACTCTTCCTTGTTGAGCAGTCTGCGGACTTCGCTATCCAATTGATTTAGTTTTGACATTTCTTCCTGAAGTATCGCTGTATTCTTGGCCAGTTGGTTTAACTGTCCGGCTTGCGCCATGTTAACAGAACGCAACTGTTGCAGTTCTTCCAATTCAGCCTTGGCTTGATTCACAGTATATTGATAGTGAAACAATCCTATTGAAGCAAAGACTGTCAATATTCCAGCCGCCGCAACACAAGTTTTAACCAAACGGATCGGTATTTGGAACCGATATACTTTATTGCCCCTATGCGGAACAATCATTAATGTGTATTTTCTTCTATCTGGCAAATTTTCTTTTTTCCGCAATTGTAAACCTCCTTTACCCAAGTCCACTCATTTCGTGACACGGCTAAGCAATCTCATTTATTCGCTATCCTGGCAGAAAATCCTGCTGCCAAAAATTATTTATTTTCTTTTTTCTGCCGCTGCCTGCAACGCCTGTTTTTCTTCCTTCGTAAGCATATAGGTAGATTCTCCCTCGACAATCGGTTTTGCATAAACTCGAGATTCTTCTCGCCCATAAATTCCTGACAGAACAAACCCATTGCGAGCTGCATCTGTCATCGCCAAGGCAAAACTAAGATCACTGCCGGTATTGTCAAAAGCGTTAAAACGAACCAGACCCATGCGCTGAATGTGATTTAGACTATCCATGCTTAAGCTCTGATGTTTTGCCTGAAGATCTGTCACTGCTTGTTTAAGTTCTTCAATTTCGCGGATTCTCCCCAACATCATTTGCTCAATAGATTGACCATCTGCACCTAACATCATCTTGCGATATAAAGAACTTAACCTGTGTAGCTTTATTGCCAGATATAAAGACGACAAACCGAAAAACGACGCAACAATTACTAATGCATAGGTTAAGTGGGTAAGTTCTACCCCTGACAACGGTTTGACGATCGTAGATACTTCCATGACTTCCCCTTCCACTTACTCACAATTTAGCTAAAGCTTTATAATTTTACACCATTTCCAATTTACAATTATGTCCAAAAACAGTGTCTCCTATTGATTTTATTGACTTAATCAATTTTTATCACTCATTTTCTTCCGTTTCATTCGTGTGCTCAGCAAACAAAATCTCCGCTTGTTCTTCTGTTAACAACTTCATTCTTGCAACAACCATTCGAACCGGCTTTTCTGTAAGTGCAGCAATCCTTGCTACCTGAACCGCTCGTTCGTAACCAAGTATAGGAATAAGCTTTTCGGCCTGCAACGGGGTCGTTTCAAGCAACCTTGCACTAACATTCGCATTGCCATGAATTTCAGACAAATAATCTTGCCCCAACAAACTTAAGGCCGTCGTTAACAATTGTGCGCTTCCGAGCAAGAGGGTAGAGACCATTGGCAAATACAGAGAAACTCCATTTGATCCGGAATTTATTGCCGCATCAAAACTTGCATCATTGCCTACAATTTGAAATGCAATTTGACTAACCGTGTCTGGGATTAACATTTCTGGTGTTGAAGGGTTAAATGCATATCCAGCACAATATCTGGGCGCTTCCAGTTCTTTTGTCACTCCCGTAAGAAACCGCAAGGAGCTGCACAATTGAAGCAGGCTCATTGCCGCTGTTTTGAGCAACGACGACGTCCCGCCATACAAATCTAAGCAAAGCGGAAATTCGTTTCGTTCCAAATCCTGCACCAGGTCAATCCCAACAAGCAGACTCAACTGCTCGGCAAGCTGCCTGGAATCACACTTAATTCGCAACAATTCCGCTCTATGCCATTTCAGCATTTGTAACGTCCGAACGAGGCTTGCGGCACAACAGCCGAACTCTGCTCCCACGTCGCTTATTTTTACTGCTTGAAAGTTTTGCCCGGTCAACGTTTTTTGCGAACGAAACTTTTCTTCCTGTTGTTTCATTATATTGATGCATTGCTGCAGCGGCGGCAACATCAAGTCAATTTCCTGCACAACACTGATGTGAAATGCAATAAGAAAAGTGGTTTGATGACCAAACCCATTATCCAACTGAAACAGCGGAGCCAAGCGGTGATATTCTCCCTTGGGATGGTTTTGCATTTCAAGCGCAATATTGGCCAGCACCTCATCGACATTCGACACTAGGCATCGCGCTCCACCACCATGCATAGCACGAACTACAACTTGCTCCGACTCACCAATTCCCAAGGCAGCAAGTTTTTCCCCAGCAGCCACTACAGAATCCGCCAGCAGCTCACTCCAGACGCCAGTCAGGCCAAGCATTTGAGCCTGCGCTTGTCTAACCCTGACAACATTTACAATTAACCTCTCAGGAATGCACGGCCCGAAAGGCTTGATTAGTGTGCAGAGACGCGCAGTACCGATTCCAAAATACTCCTTTTCCGACAATAGCACTTCGCCTATCGCGTCTTGCTCACTCCGCATCTGCTACCTCGCACTTATACCGAAAACCGGCTGTTTTTGTTTTTCTTTCGATTGTCGCATCCAGCCACCCCAACATCAGTTAGAAACTCTACCAATCTATCCAATTCTTCTGAGGAATAAAACTCAATTATTATAGTGCCTCCGCCGTCATTTCGATCCTCGATCTCCACCCGCGTGCCTAAGCGGCGGCTCAGCTCCTCAACAACATCCTGACGGACATTTTTATTCTCCATGCTAATCGCACGCTTTTTGGCCTGATGGTTTTTTTTAGCATTCCATTTTTTTGCTAACTCTTCGGCTCCTCTGGCCGTCAATGCCTGCGATAAAATCTCGGTTGCCGCTTCAATCTGCAATGCAGCTGTCGGCAAAACCAACAACGGGCGGGCTTGCCCCGGGGTCATTGTTCCACGTGAAACATATTCTTGCACCTGTGCCGGTAAATTTAGCAAACGGACAGCATTCGCAATGAATGGTCGACTTCGACCAACCTTTTCCGAAACTTCTTCTTGTGTAAAGCCAAACTCATCAATCAACTTTCTAAACGCAATTGCTTCTTCAATTGGGTTAAGGTTCTCGCGCTGCAAATTCTCAACTAACGCAACCGCCGTCATTTCCGTATCTGAGTATTCCCTTATTACGGCAGGAACATCAGTTAATCCTGCCATTTGAGATGCTCTCCATCTCCGTTCACCGGTTACAAGTTGATAGCCCGCTCCATGAACTCGGACGACAACCGGTTGCAATACACCGTACATTTTAATGGACTCTGCCAAGTCCTGCAGTCGTGCTTCATCAAATTCTCGTCGGGGTTGAAACGGATTGGGAGAAATATCGCCAACAGGAACTTGCGTCAGGTGTTCGCCTCGCTCGCTATCGCGCCCCCCTGAAAGCAGCGCATCAAGTCCGCGCCCCAAACCCCTTTTGCTATTCATCGCCCAACACCTCCTTGGCCAATTCCATATATACTTCTGCGCCACGAGATTTAGGATCATACTGAACAATAGGTTTTCCGTGACTGGGTGCTTCACTTAAACGAATATTGCGCGGAATTATTGTATGATACACTTTATTGCGGAAGTGATTCTTAACCTCGTCGACCACTTGAATTGACAAATTTGTTCGTGCATCAAACATTGTTAAGACTACGCCTTCAAGTTGCAACGATGGATTTAAGCTCTTTTGCACCAGTCCAACCGTGCGCATTAACTGAGACAGCCCTTCCAGTGCATAAAATTCACATTGAATCGGAACCAAGACCGACGTTGCAGCCGTAAGGGCGTTAATTGTCAACAAACCCAGCGAAGGAGGACAATCCATGATTACAAAATCAAAACGATATTTAATTTTTTCCAAGGCGCGCTTTAGCATGTTCTCTCTAGCAAGAACCGAAACTAATTCAACCTCTGCTCCCGCTAATTGGATTGTAGCCGGCAACAGCTTTAAGTTTTCGACTTTCGTGTCAATAACCACCTCTTCAATTGGCACGTCATTAACCAGACAATCATAAATACAACGCTTAACGGTCGACTTATCAATTCCTAAACCACTTGTCGAGTTCCCTTGAGGATCCACATCAATCAAAAGCACCTTTGCTCCTAGAAGAGCCAGGCAAGAACTTAAATTTACCGCAGTAGTAGTTTTCCCCACTCCGCCCTTTTGGTTTGCAACCGCAATCACTCTAACCAAGACGCCACCCCATCCTTAAAACATTACTATTATATTAACACGAAACAGGATGCCATAACAAAATTTTTATAAAATCAACGCCTATTTATCAGAAAAACGATTTAGAACCATGCAGATGTTTCACGTGAAACATCTGCATGGTTCTAAATAAACATCAACGCCAGTATTGGGTTAAACTCCCAAACATCCCGATTATCTTCGCTTTGGCACAACCATGGTGATTGTAACTGAGTCTTCGTTTTGTTCTTGTGTCACCTGAACGGGCAAGCCTGTCTTTCTGATTTGTGCAACAAGTTCATGGACAGTATTAATGAAAATGCGCACATCTTTAACTATGCGAAGCATGGGTGGGCGTTTAGGCAAGTCGTCTTTACCGGACGACGGCTTTTCAATATCCCGAATCAAATCTTCAGCTTCCTTAACGGTCAGCATGTTTTCGGCTATCATCTGAACAATTCGCAACTGTTCGGCTTCTTGCTCTAGCTTTAATAATGCACGGGCATGTCTTTCGGTTAGACCCGCGCTAAAAACTTGCTCACGGACTTTTGTCGGCAAACGCAATAAACGCAATTTGTTAGCAATTGTTGACTGACTCTTGCCAACCCGCTCGGCCAAGACTTCCTGGGTTAATGAAAATTGAGAAAGAAGACTTTCATAGCCAACAGCTTCTTCAAAGTAATGCAGGTCTTCTCTTTGAAGATTCTCAATCAAAGCGATTTCCGCCATTTCTTTATCAGATGCAGTCCGAACGATGCAAGGAACTTGAGAAAGTCCCGCGATAACCGATGCGCGCAGACGTCGTTCGCCGGCAATCAGTTCGTAACCCTTGTCAGCTTTGCGGATGATCAAGGGTTGAATAATTCCAAATTCGCGGATAGATGCCGAAAGTTCAGCCAAGCCTTCGTCAGAAAAGGACTTACGAGGTTGGAACGGATTGGGAATAATACTATCGACAGGAATGTCAATAACCTCCAGCAACTTTTCTTCCTGCGACGAAATCAATACATTTGTATCTGTCGTAGACCGGCCAAAAATCTTACCAAACACCAACTTCACCACCTACACTCATATTGGTTGTCGTTCTGGCGTACCTGCTTTGCGAGGGTACTCTCGCGGAGTTGGACGATTCTTCAATATATGAACCAAAGTCCGCATTTCCTTCAATAATGGCAAAACAACAATACGGGTACCGATGAGTTTTCCGCCAATTATCTTAAGCGCATTCGTCGCAGCTTCAACTTCCTCTTCTGCTTTTGGTCCTTTCATTGCAAGAAAAACACCATTCGTTTTCGTCAAAGGCAAGCATAGTTCGACCAACACTCTTAAAGGGGCAACCGCACGAGCAATCACTATGTCAAAGCGATCCCTGTATTGGGGGGTTTGCCCCAGTTCTTCCGCACGTCCCCAAACCAGGGTTACATTAGTAATTCCAAGGGCTTGAATCAGTTCTCTTAGAAACTCAATTCGCTTTCGCAAAGAATCCATCAGCGTAATCTGTAAATCAGGGCGGCTAATGGCAAGCGGAATTCCGGGAAAGCCTGCCCCGGTTCCCACATCGGCGATGGATGCGCCTTGCGGCAAAACATCTTGTGTTAGAAGTGTCAATGAATCACCAAAGTGCTTAACTGCAACTTCACGAGGATCGATAATTCGCGTAAGATTGATCTTCGTATTATAGTCAATCAAAAAATCATCATACTTCGCGAACAATTCCATCTGTTCGTCTGTAAAAGTTAATCCCATTTCTGTAAACACATTTTCAAGATAAGGAATCATTAATTGACTATGATTCACCACTTTGCCTCCGTCGCTGTTGTTCAATGAAAATCAACAACAATGAAATATCAGCCGGGGAAACTCCAGATATTCTTGCAGCCTGCCCAATAGACTCCGGACGAATCGTGGTCAGTTTCTGCCTCGCTTCCGTAGAAATTCCCACAATTTCACCATAATTAAGGTTGGGGGGGATTAGCTTACTTTCTAAGCTAGTTGCTCTTTGAACTTGCTCGAATTGCTTATTAATATATCCTTCATATTTTATGACCACTTCAAGTTGAAGCTGCTCTTCCAAGCTTAATGCGGGAAGGTCAAATAAAGACTGTAGGCCGGCATATGTAACCATCGGGCGTTTTAATAATTCGAACAAGCTGCTCCCAGTACGCAGCTCGGTTGTCCCTACTGCTAATAAAAACTGCTGGACCTGTGGCGTTGGTGCGATATTCGTCGTCCTAAGCTGATGTATTGTACTCTCAATTATCTGTCGCTTTTTCTCTGTACGAGTATATCGCAAGTCAGATACAAGACCAATATCATAGCCGCGTTTAGTCAATCTTAAATCCGCATTATCGTGTCGCAACAATAACCGAAATTCTGCTCGCGATGTCATAATCCGATAAGGTTCATCAGTCCCTTTTGTCACCAAGTCATCAATTAGTACACCAATATAGGCTTCCGAGCGATTAAGGATGAATGCGGGCTTGCCTTGAACATGTAATGCCGCATTAATTCCAGCAACCAGCCCCTGCGCAGCCGCTTCTTCATATCCGGACGACCCGTTCACTTGCCCAGCTGCAAAAAGTCCAGGCAATTCTTTAAAGGATAACGATCGGGTCAACTGCGTGGGATCAATACAGTCATATTCAATGGCATAGCCGTAGCGCATAATACGAACATTTTGCAGCCCTGGGATTGAGCGCAGCATCAAGAGTTGAACATCTGTCGGTAAACTGGTCGACATCCCTTGGACATACATCTCCGTTGTTGAAGCCCCCTCGGGTTCGATAAAAACCTGGTGCGCTTCCTTATCTGGAAAGTTTACAATTTTTACTTCTATGGATGGACAGTAACGCGGCCCCGTTCCTTCAATATTTCCAGTATATAACGGTGCCCGGTACAAGTTTTCGCGGATGAGACGATGCGTTTCTTCTGTTGTATAAGTCAACCAACAGGGGATTTGTTGTCGCTCACTAACCAGATTAAGAAACGAAAAGTTATGGATGATTTCGTCACCTGGTTGTATTTTCATCTGCGAAAAATCTACCGTTCGGGCATCAATACGAGCGGGAGTACCCGTTTTAAATCGGCGAAGTCGGATCCCCGCCTCTACTAAAGACGTCGACAAATCTGTTGCTGACCGCTGCCCATTGGGTCCGCCAGAAAAACTTGTATCACCCAAAATGATTCTTCCACGAAGATAGGTTCCCGTTGCAAGAACCAAGGCTGTACACCCAATTTTTTCACCATTTTCCGTGAAAAATCCCTTGATGACGCCTTCTTCAAAAATCAAATCTGTAACCATCAATTGCCGCACAACAAGATTTGCTTCCCTATATAGCACTTGTTGCATTTGTCTTTGATACTCCTGCTTGTCAGCTTGAGCGCGCAACGCATGAACCGCCGGACCTTTAGCCGTGTTTAGCATCCGCATCTGGATACTGGCCCGGTCGGCCGCCAAACCCATTTCGCCGCCCAGTGCGTCAATTTCCCTGACCAAATGGCCTTTGGCCGGTCCCCCAACAGAAGGGTTACATGGCATCATGGCAATATTATCGATATTAAGTGTTACAAGCAATGTCGAGCACCCCATACGGGCCGAAGCCAAAGCGGCTTCGCACCCGGCATGGCCGGCACCCAAAACAACGACCTGATAAAAAGAAGAGAAATTCATTTTGCCGATGCCTACTTTCCTAAACAAAACTTGGCAAATATTTCACGAACCACTTCATCTGAAACTGTTTCACCAGTTATATTTCCTAATGAAAATAGCACAGAACGCAAATCAATGGAAACACAGTCCAGCGGTGCTCCCTCCTGCAATGCCGACAAGGCAGCCTGCAAATGTTCCCTTGCAAGGGAAAGGCTGTTCACTTGCCGAAGATTATCAAGACAACTTTCCTCTGAAAGCGGCGTTGTTTCATTATATACAAGTTTTTCAATCATTTCTTCTAGGTCTTCAAGCCCTGTCCGTTCTTTAGCAGACAAAGCCACAACCGGATATGCCTGAGAAAGTTCATTCCAACCAGTCAAATCTGCAATAAGAGGCAAATCTGCCTTATTCACCACAACGATAACGGGAACCGAGGGTAGGGTCTGTAAAATCTGTATATCCGCAATCTGAATTGGCTCGGATCTATCAATCAAAAATAATATCAGTCCCGCAGTTGCAATTGATTCACGAGTTCTCTGCATTCCCATCAGTTCAATTTTATCATCACTGTTTCGCAAGCCAGCAGTGTCTATAATCTGCAGGGGAATCCCGCGAATATTGACAAACTCTTCAATTGAATCGCGTGTAGTCCCGGGAATATCGGTGACTAACGCCCGCTCTTCTCCCAGTAATGCATTTAGCAATGTTGATTTTCCAACATTAGGCCTGCCGATAATGACGGTGCGAAGGCCTTCACGCAATATTCTTCCCGTTTTCGCAGTAGACAGTAAACAATCTATCTCCACTAAAACAGTATTAATTTTCCGACGCAAGCTCTCCTGACCAATTTCCTCAATATCTTCTTCCGGATAATCGATCCCTGCTTCGATTTCAGCCAAAATTTCCAACAAGTCTTTGCGAATTTCAGTTATTTTTTTAGATAAAGATCCAGTCAATTGCTGGGTTGCGTTTTTTAATGCCGTTACAGATTTTGCCTCAATGATTCCCATCACGGCCTCGGCTTGCACCAAATCAAGCCGGCCATTTAAAAAAGCTCTTTGCGTAAACTCACCTGGCAAGGCCAGTCTTGCCCCCTGTTGAAGAATCACAGACAATACGCGGCGAAGGACTATCGGTCCGCCGTGAGTTTGAAATTCGACAACATCTTCGCAAGTATATGACCGAGGTGCTGGCATATATACACACAAAGCCTCATCAATTTTTTCCTCATTACAAGGATCGACAATAAGTCCAAATGTTAAATACCGCGGCACAAGTTTATCAATCTTTTCTAATAGAGAATTACGAAAAACGGCCCGGGCAATCTTCAAAGATGCCGGACCGCTGACCCTGACAATCCCGATGCCGGCCTGTCCCACAGAGGTGCCTATTGCCGCTATGGTTTCTGCATCAATCATCTTTGCCTCCAAATTGCATAAAAGCCCAGTATGGTTTGACCTTACTGGGCAACTGTTAAATCCAACTAGCCTCTCTTGCTCACAATTACGACTCGCCTAAAAGGTTCTTCCCCTTCGCTATAGGTTTCGATCCGTAAATCTTCCTGCAAACTCATATGAATGATTTTCCGCTCATGAGGCGTCATTGGCTCCAGAACAACTCTGTCTCCACTGCGTTTAACGCGATCAGCCAATCGCAATGCCAATTGTTGGAGCGTGTCAGCTCTACGTTTCCGATAGTCTTCAACATCAACTATAAAACGAATCCGTTCACGCCCTTCACGATTTGCAACGAGATTGGTCAAATACTGCAAAGCATCCAGGGTTTGTCCATGTTTTCCAATTAAAATGCCTAAGTCTTCACCTTTCAAGTTAAGCGTAACGGCATCTTCATTAGATATGACCGAAATGCTTACCAATAGATGCATTGCCTTGGTCACTTTTTCGATAAAAAGCTTAGCCCTCTCAATTGGCTCTACCTTCTTGATCGTTACTTCAACTTTCGCTTCACGACCGCCGAGAAGACCAAACAGAGGCTTACTCGGTGCTTCCAATACTCGATAATCCACTTGGTCTCTCTCCAGACCAAGCTCTGCCAGTGCAGCTTCGATCGCCTCTTCGACAGTTTTACCTGTTTTTTCGATCATATCAATCACTCCCCTATTAAGCCGTGGTAGTGTTGCGATACATAAACCACTGCTGTGCGATTTGCACAAGATTGCTGACAACCCAATAAATTCCGAGTCCAGCCGGGAATGTAATCGTGATATAGCCGATAAAAACGGGCATGAAAATCAACATCATCTTATTTTGTTGCGTCATTTCCGTTGTTGTCTGCTTTTGTTGCACATAAGTAGTCAATGCACACAACAAAGGAATCACAAAATATGGATCACTGGGGTCCGTCAGTGAAGTTCCCTGCTGCAAGTTCGCCAACCAAAGAAAGTTGGTCGGGCCCTCATAGTTATATTCTTTAATTGCGAAAAATATCCCCATCAAAATAGGCATTTGAACAATAAGCGGCAAACACCCAGACAAAGGATTCACTTTATTTTCCCGGTAAAGAGCTGCAATCTCCGTCTGCAACCGTTCCTTGTTATCCTTAAACTTTTCCTGCAATGCCTTAACTTTCGGTTGCATCTCTTGGACAGCTTTCATCGATTTGACTTGTTTTACCGTCAATGGATACATCAATGCTTTAATCGCGACGGTCAACAAAATAATAGCCACCCCGTAGCTAGGATAACCCGCTTTCTGCGTCAGAACGTAAAAAAACGTTAAAGCTTGCTGCATTGGGTGAGTAACGAAAGTATCAAACAAGTATTTTCACTCCTTAATAAAGATCCACTTGCATTAAACCGGGTCATAACCACCAGAATGAAAAGGATGACATTTCAACAAGCGCCTCGCGCTTAACATTAACCCCTTGGCCGGGCCATGTTTTTCAATCGCAAGCACTGCATATTCAGAGCATGAAGGGATAAAGCGACAACAAGGATTCTTCCAAGGCGAAATTGCCTGTTGATAAAACTTAATGATCCCAATGATAATCATTTTAATAACATTAGCCATTTTTTGAAATCACCAGCCTCGTTCGACGCAAAAGATCACGGAAGGCAGCGACAACATTGCTCCACTCTGCTTCAACGATGCCTTTTCTTGCAACTAATATCATGTCAAACCCTTCAGGAATCTCCTCACGAAACAAACGATAACATTCTTTCATTCGCCGTTTGCAACGATTGCGAACAACTGCATTGCCTAACCGCTTTCCTGCCGTAAAGCCAATACGATGAGGATAACCGGGATGCGGAAAAAAATGCACAGTGATCAACTGATTGGAAAGAAAACGTCCTTGTTCGTATACTTTTTTAAAAAAAGTGCGATTTCGTAATCGCGAATGTCGCTGAATTCGAAAACCCATTTTAGTTCACCCTCACAAAAGGAAAAAAGGCCACTACCGTTAGCGGCCAATTATGCGGACAACACTTTTCTTCCTTTTGCACGTCGTCTTTTAAGGACCAGGCGTCCACCTATCGTTTTCATCCGCTCGCGAAAACCATGCGTTCTTTTCTTCCACAATACATTTGGTTGATAAGTACGTTTCATTCTTTCCACACCTCCTCGATGCCAGAACATGTCCCTGTGGATATACTGACTATTAAAGATTATAGTGCACGCTTCGCCGAGTGTCAACAAAAACCGCAAAGGATACCCTGTTGATAACTGCGGATGCATTTGCTATGATTATAAACGGCATATCAAACAACTTCTCTTTGCTTGATGCGCTTCAAGATAATTATTCACACCTGTTGATAACCTTGTGGATAAAATGATTAAAGAAAGGGTTGACGTTTTTGTCTTTACATGATCTCGATGAACTTTGGCAAAAAACCCTTTCCTTGTTAGAACAAGAAATGATTCGTCCGAGTTTTGAAACTTGGATTAAAGTTTTACAACCGATCTCGCATACAAACGGAACATTTACTTTAGGCACAACCCGACAAATTGTTAAAGAATGGGTGGAAACCCGCTACCTGCCACTTATTCGAAAATCAATAGAAGCTTTGCTTGATCAACCGGTTATTGTATTGCTAGAGTTAATTCCTTCCGATTCTATTTCCGCACCATCACCCACTGAAACCCTTATTTCTAAAACGAGAAATGAGGCACCAGCTGTTGATATAAAACCATCTCCCGTGTTGAAAAATCACTACCGCAGTCTTGAAGAAAATATCTCCCCATTAAATCCTAAATATACTTTCGACTCGTTTGTCATTGGCAATTCAAACAGGTTTGCCCATGCTGCAGCACTAGCGGTTGCCGAAGTACCCGCTAAAGTATATAATCCTTTTTTCATTTATGGCGGTGTCGGATTAGGGAAAACGCACCTGATGCATGCGATAGGACATAGAATTATGCAAATTCATCCGGAAAGCAAAGTATTATATATTTCCAGTGAAAAATTCACCAATGACTTTATCAATGCAATCATGAGTGGACATCCAGATAGTTTTCGCAATCGTTACCGAAGTATTGACGTTTTACTAATTGACGACATCCAGTTTTTAGCAAAAAAAGAACAAACACAGGAAGAATTTTTTCATACCTTTAATGCTTTACATGAAGCAAACAAACAAATCATCATTTCGAGCGACCGGCCGCCAAAGGATATCCCCACATTAGAAGATAGATTGCGGTCTCGTTTTGAATGGGGACTTACAACCGATATCCAATCGCCTGATTTAGAAACCCGAATTGCCATTCTAAGAAAAAAAGCCCTGCTAGAGAATATCCTCATGCCCAATGATGTAATTGTATATATTTCGTCTCGAATCGATAACAACATCAGAGAATTAGAAGGCGCATTTAATCGGGTTAATGCTTATTCATTTTTAAACCGCAGCCCAATATCAATAGAATTAGCTATGGAAGCACTAAAAGATTTGTTTCCAAAAGAAAAAGCAAACCAAGTAACTCCCTTAAAAATTCAAGAAGCGGTTGCACTTCATTTTAAAATAAAAATAGATGATCTCAATTCAAAACGAAGAACACGTAATGTAACAATCCCACGCCAATTAGCGATGTATCTTTGCCGGGAACTGACAGATTTATCTCTACCAAAAATAGGAGAGTTATTTGGCGGCCGCGATCATACGACCGTTATTCACGCCTACGAAAAAGTAAATCGGGAAAGACAGGAAGATAGCCGTTTGGCAGGATTGATCGCAGAAATAAGTTCTAAAATCAACAATGGATAACACGTATATTTTTTGTAGATAAAGTAATCCTAAGTACCTCAAAACAAAAAAACATCATAGTTTGTCCAAAATCCCTTACGTTATTCACAAAACTCCCACAGCCTCAAATACACGGTTTTTCTAGGTTAATGCATATTATCCACAGAATTAACAAGCCTTACTATGAATATGAACTCTTAAAAGGAGGACAAAATGAGGATACGTTGCGAAAAAGATCAACTTCTCTCGGCAGTCCAAATAGTCCAAAAGGCAACTGCAACAAAAACAACATTGCCAATTTTAACGGGGATTTATTTATCTGCTTCCGACGGAAAAATTGAACTGCAAGCTACCGACTATGAGATGGGGATTAGCATAATCATTCCAGTTGAAGTGATAGAAGCAGGAAAAGCTGTCTTGTCAGGAAAAATCTTCCCCGATATTATTAGGAAAATACCGGGAAAAGATATTGAAATTTCCTCTTCACCCAATAACAGCATGATCAAAATTTCAGCTGAAAAAGCCGAATTTAAAGTACTATCCTTTCCTGCGGAAGAGTTTCCAACAATTAAAAAATTTGATAGTAACAATGCAATGATATTTAAAGACGACGTCTTGAAAGAAATGATTAGAAAAACTGTTTTTGCCTGCTCCACTGATGAAAGTCGCCCATTATTTACGGGAGCTCTCGTTGAGGTTACTGAGCAAGATTTAACGATGGTTGCAACCAATACGCATAGATTGGCAGTAAAAAAAGCAGTAATATCTAAAGGGACTAATCCTCTCAAAATGATCATTCCAGGAAAAATATTATCTGAAGTTGCCAAAGTATTAAATTTTGATCATCCTGTTGACATAACTGTAAACTGGTTGAAGAATCAAGTCGCTTTTGCATTTGAAAATATATATATTATGTCTCGCGTGATTGAAGGTCAATTTCCTGATTATAAAAAAGTAATTCCTACAGATTTTGTGTCACATTGTGAAATATCAGCAGAAAATTTATATGAGGCCGTTGAGCGCGTTTCTTTATTAGCAAAAGATGGGGAATATAGTATTATAAAAATTAAATTTGCTCCAGGGAGCATGGAGCTGTCAGGAAATAATCCTGATGCCGGGAGTGCGACAGAAATTCTCGATGTAGAGTTTAGTGGAGAACCGTTAGAAATTGCCTTTAATGCAAAATATTTGATGGATATTTTACGGGTGGCAGGCTCTTTTGCCGTGAAGTTTCACTTAAAGTCCTCGTTGAGCCCTGTTATGGTTGAAATCGATAGTGATAAAACATATACATATATTCTTACGCCAATTAGAACTAATTAGGAATTTGAGTTAGGGTAATGATGTGAAACAAATTATAAAGATAAATTCTGATATGATTCAATTAAATCAGCTATTGAAGTGGATTGGTGTTCTGGAGACAGGAGGACAAATCGGCTTTTTACTTGAACAAAAAGCAGTTTTGCTGAATGGAGTTGTTGTACAAGAAAAAAGAAAAAAAATATATTCAGGCGATACTGTAACCATAAGTAATGATGATTATCTTGTGCTGTATGATGAAGAAATGAAAAATGAATGTTGAGAGAATTAAGTTAGCTTATTTTCGAAACTACGAGACCTTTGATTTATTTTTTGATTCAGGGGTTCATATTTTTACCGGACAAAATGCACAAGGGAAAACAAACCTTTTAGAAGCCATCTTTTTGGCTGTATTGGGAAAATCGTTTCGTGCAGGCAATGATGAAGAATTGATTCATTGGACTGCTCAGAAAGCGATGGTGGAAATTTCTTTTTCCAATGCCATCGCCAAACATGATCTAAATCTGTCCTTATCGAGAGATGGAACAAGAGAAAACCAGCTTGATGGGCAAATAATAAAAAAAAGAGAAATAATAGGGTATTTGAATGCTATTTTGTTTTGTCCGGAAGATCTTGGACTAATAAAAGGAAGTCCTTCATTAAGGCGTCGGTTTCTTGATTTTTCGATTTCTCAGGTAGATCAGAGATATTATAATAATT
Source organism: uncultured Veillonellaceae bacterium (assembly GCA_964386615.1). Classification (GTDB taxonomy): domain Bacteria; phylum Bacillota; class Negativicutes; order UBA1444; family UBA1444; genus UBA1444. Next base: position 6,043 of record CAYLSL010000018.1, on the reverse strand, counting down.
TAATAAAATTTAATCGTGTTTTATTGCAGAGAAATAACCTGCTTAAAAAAATTAATTGCGGCAGTGCCAAGGAAACTTTTTTAGAAATCTGGGATGATCAATTAGTAGATTTAGCTGATAAGATTTACTGCCGTAGAGTTATAGCGCTCAACCAATTATCTGAATTAGCAGGGAACAAGTATAGTAAAATAACGAATGGGGCGGAGTTGTTTTCTGCCCATTATTTTGTTTCCGGCAAAAAAGAAGATGAAAATGAGGGTGAATATAAGGATTGGTATAGGCGAATCACTTATGATTTTCGCTGGAAAGACATCCGGCGAGGAAGTACTGAAAATGGGCCTCATAGAGATGATATTAATTTTTTGATTAATGATTATCAAGGCAAGTATTTTGCTTCTCAAGGGCAACAGAGAACTGCTGTTTTAGCGTTGAAACTTGCGGAAATAGAGATTATGAAACAGACTGTCGGTGAATATCCAATTTTATTATTGGATGATGTAATGAGCGAATTAGATGCTGAACGCCGCCAAAAGTTGATTATGGAGATTGATGGAAAGATACAAACATTTATAACCGGAACAGAGCGTTATGAAAGTCTAAATGAGATGAGTGCAACCTACTATTTTGTTTCCGGAGGGAAGGTAGTAAAAAATTAGGAGATTCTTATGACGTCAATATTTGATATTGTTCAGAAGATGCATGAAAAATTTTTATCTTATGAAGGGTATCAACGAGCCTGGGTTGAAAAAAATTGGGAAGAAATTGTTGGGAGTGTTGCAAAACGACATTGCCACCCGCGAATTATTCGGGACAGAGTTCTATATATCAGTGTCGATAGTTCAGTGTGGAATCAATCACTTTTTATGGAAAAAAGAAAAATGCTTGAAAAAATTAATTATCATTTAAAACAACAATGTGTTATAGATTTAAAATTTCAAATTGGAGATGAAAGAAATAATCTTTCAACAAGTGACAGTGCCAGCAAACGGGAAAATCATGAAGAAGAAACAATAAGAAAAAATACTACAGATCTTTTAGTATTAAAAGCACTGCAAAAAAAAGAAGAAGAATATCAAAAGAGTAAATATAAACTCAAAAAGGAGTAACAATGTATTTACATATTGGAACTAATGTATTGTTGAGAGAAAAAGAAATAATTGCGATTATTGGTAGAAAAGGAGATACTGATAAAAGTAGAATTAATCAACAATTTTTAAATGCGAAAGCAGAAAAAGGAAAATTGATTAATATTTCATCTGATAACGAAAAGAGTTTTATTGTAACAGAGGATGAAAGCGTTTATATATCACCAATTTCACCACAAACGCTAAAAATCAGAAGTAAAAAAAATGGGTTTTCAGGAGGGTCGGAATAAATTGAGTGATGAAAAAGAACTGACAGAAATGGTCGTTAATGGGAATTATAGTGCTGAACAGATCCAAGTTCTCGAGGGGTTAGAGGCGGTTCGTAAACGACCAGGGATGTATATTGGCAGCACTTCTGCCAGGGGATTGCATCATTTGGTTTATGAAGTTGTTGATAATAGCATTGATGAAGCATTGGCCGGATACTGCACAAAAGTTTCTGTAATAATTCATCAAGACAACTCTATTTCTGTCATAGATAATGGACGTGGAATTCCTGTTGATATGCATGAAACGGGCAAACCCGCAGTAGAAGTCGTTTTAACTGTATTGCATGCCGGCGGAAAATTTGGCGGGTCTGGATATAAAGTATCGGGTGGTTTGCATGGTGTTGGTGTTTCGGTTGTTAATGCCTTAAGTGAGCAGATGAAAGTTCATGTCCAACGGGACGGAAAAATTTATGAGATTGCTTTTGAACGGGGCAAGACCTTTGCTCCGTTACAAGTTATTGGTGAAACTGATACCACAGGAACAAAAGTATGGTTCAAGCCGGATGCTGAGATTTTTGAGGAACTGGACTATAGTTTTGATACTCTTAAACAACGACTACGGGAATTAGCCTACTTGAATAAAGGTTTGATGATCACTATCAGTGATGAAAGAACCGGGGATAACAAGGAATATCATTTTGAAGGCGGCATTATTTCTTTTGTAGAACACTTAAATCGCAATAAAGATGTTTTGCATCCGAAACCGATTTTTATTGCAGGAACAAAAGATACAACGATGGTGGAAGTTTCGATTCAATATAATGATAGTTATATTGAAAATATGTTGACATTCGTCAACAACATCAATACGCAGGAAGGCGGCACACACCTTAGTGGATTTAAGTCAGCGCTGACGAGAACTATAAATGATTATTCGCGTAAAATGAATATCCTGAAAGAAGCCGATGATAATCTAAGCGGGGAAGATACTCGAGAAGGATTAACGGCGGTTATTAGCCTGAAAATACAAGAGCCTCAGTTTGAAGGACAGACAAAATCCAAACTTGGTAATAGTGAAGTTCGTGGTATTGTCGATACTATGGTATTTGAAAAGTTAAGCGAATTCTTTGAAGAAAATCCCAGTGTGGCCCGAAAGATTATAGAAAAAACGATTTTGGCTGCCAGAGCGCGTGATGCTGCACGGAAAGCCCGGGAATTGACTCGGCGAAAAAGTGCTCTGGAAATTAGCTCTTTACCCGGTAAACTTGCGGATTGTTCGATTCGCGATCCAATGCAAACCGAAATATATTTAGTCGAGGGCGACTCCGCAGGCGGGTCAGCCAAACAAGGGCGTGATCGGCGGTTTCAGGCGATTTTGCCGCTCCGGGGAAAAATTTTGAATGTAGAAAAGGCCCGGATGGATAAAATCTTAAATAATGAAGAAATACGATCAATGGTTACAGCCTTTGGTAGTGGTATTGGCGCTGATTTTGACATAGAAAAGTCACGCTATGGCAAAATTATTATTATGACGGATGCGGACGTTGACGGTGCACATATTAGAACATTGTTATTAACATTTTTTTATCGCTATATGAAGCCTTTGGTTGAAAACGGCCGTGTTTATATCGCACAACCGCCGCTATATCTTGCTAAAAAAGGGAAAGAACATTGGTATCTATATAATGATGCAGCGTTGGAACAACTGGCGCAACAGATCGGGCGCCAGGACTTTACTCTACAAAGGTATAAAGGCCTGGGCGAGATGAACCCCGAACAATTATGGCAAACGACGATGAATCCAGCAGAAAGAACATTAATGCGAGTAGCATTGGAAGACGCAATGGCAGCCGATGATATGTTTTCCGTTCTAATGGGGGATAAAGTGGAACCGCGGCGCAAATTTATTGAAGACAATGCCCATTTGGTAAGAAATCTTGACATCTAAACAGAGTGTCTTCGAGGAGATGAATCATGGATATTAGTCACGGTAAAATGTTGCCGATCCGCATTGAAGATGAAATGCAAAAATCCTACATCGATTATGCGATGAGCGTTATTGTGAGCCGGGCGCTGCCGGATGTGCGAGACGGACTAAAACCGGTACACCGCAGAATTCTTTACGCGATGCATGAAGCGGGAATGGCATCCAATAAACCACATAAAAAATCTGCCCGTATCGTCGGTGAAGTCCTTGGTAAATATCATCCGCATGGAGACTCATCGGTTTATGACGCAACGGTGAGAATGGCACAAGATTTTTCCATCCGCTATATGATGGTTGACGGGCATGGAAACTTTGGCTCAGTTGATGGAGATTCTGCAGCCGCAATGCGGTACACCGAAGTCAGGATGTCCAAAATTGCAGAAGAGATGCTCGAAGATATTGAAAAAGAAACGGTTGATTTTGTTCCCAATTATGATGAATCATTAAAAGAACCATCTGTGTTGCCATCCAAGGTTCCTAACTTGCTGATTAATGGAGCGACGGGAATTGCTGTTGGAATGGCGACAAATATTCCTCCCCATAACCTTGGCGAAGTAGTAGATGGTTTGGTCAAAATGATTGACTGTCCGGATGTTAGCCTGGAGGAATTGATTCAAGTCATCCCCGGGCCTGATTTTCCTACCGGAGCGATGATCATGGGCAGTGAAGGAATTCGCTCGGCCTATGCAACCGGCCGCGGGTCGGTGCGAATGCGCGCCTGTACTCGCATTGAACGGATGAGCAATGGAAAACAGCGTATTCTGGTGAATGAAATTCCCTATCAAGTTAATAAAGCACGCCTGATTGAAACGATTGCCGAATTGGTCAGAGATAAAGTGATTGAAGGCATAACCGACTTGCGTGACGAAAGCGATCGCAATGGCATGCGGATCGTAATGGAGCTGCGCAAAGATGTTAATCCAGAAGTTCTACTGAATCAACTTTATAAGCATACCCAGCTGCAAGATACTTTTGGTGTCAACATGCTTGCGCTTGTCGATGGACGACCACGCACACTGGGGTTGCGCGACATTTTATCGTACTATTTGGAGCATCAGAAAGAAATCATTATACGACGAAGCCAATTTGATTTGAAAAAAGCGCGGGACAAAGCGCATATTTTAGAGGGTCTCAGAATTGCTCTGGATCATATCGATTCAGTGATCAACACCATTCGAGAAGCGCCAACGGTCGATACGGCAAGAACGGCACTTATGGAAACGTTTTCTTTGTCAGAACGACAAGCACAGGCGATTTTGGAGCTCCGACTGCAACGCCTTACTGGGTTGGAGCGCGATAAAATTGATCAGGATTATCGCGAAACGCTAGACTTGATTCATTATTTGGAATCGGTTCTTGCTGACGACCACAAGGTCTTTGGTATCATTCGCGAAAATCTGTTGGAAATGAAACGAAAATTTGGTGATAAACGGCGCACCCAAATTATTCAACAAATGCAGGATTTCACAAATGAAGACCTGATTGCCGAGGAAGATATTGTTATTACGATCACTCACTCCGGTTATGTAAAACGACAACCGATTGATACCTATCGCAGTCAAAAACGTGGCGGCCGCGGTATCCAGGGGGCGGGAACCAAAGAAGAAGACTTTGTCGAACATCTCTTTACTTCAACAACCCACCACCATGTACTTTTCTTTACCAGTCGCGGCAGGGTTTTTGTACTAAAAGGATATGAGTTGCCGGAAGCTAGTCGAACCGCCCGGGGCACAGCGATAATCAATCTGTTGTCATTACAACCGGATGAAAAAGTTACGACGGTGATTCCGGTCAGAGAGTTCGTCGAAGGCGCCTTCTTATTTATGGGAACACGGAACGGCATTGTTAAGAAAACAAACTTGATGGAATTTGATTCCGTGCGTAAGAACGGCCTGATTGCCATCGGACTTGACGATGACGATGATTTGATTGGCGTTAAGTTAACAGACGGATGCCAGACCATTATCCTGGGAACCCGCGACGGGATGGCCATTACTTTCTCTGAAGAAGATGTAAGGCCGGTCGGACGTTCTGCTCGAGGCGTAAAAGGGATCAATCTGCAGGAAATGGACGCTATTGTTGGCATGGAAGTCATGACGCCCAACAGCCAGGTTCTCGTTGTTTCTGAACAGGGTTTTGGTAAACGAACCGCTGTGGATCAGTACAGACAGCAAACGCGTGGCGGCAAGGGACTGATTAACCTTAAGGTAACGGAAAAAACCGGCGCCGTTGTTGGCCTAAGGGTAGTTAAGCCGGAACAGGACCTTTTGCTGATCAACAATGATGGGATTATTATTCGTATGGATGTCGGTCAGATCAGGGTTATTGGCCGTAATACACAAGGGGTCGCGTTAATGCGGATGGTCGACAATCAGCGAATTGTCGCATTGGCAATGGTAGATAAGTCTGGTGATGACGCGGAAAAATCCACTACGGTTACGGCTCCGTTAAACACCGAAATCCCCGAAGAGTAATTGCGTAAAATATTATGACGATTCATTGACAAGCTAGGAAAACCGTGCTAATATTAAAATCCCAGAAGCGATTAATAGATGGGGAAAACGGTATTCGTTTTCCCCATCTTCATCCAACAACCCCTTTATAAATTTGATAAAAACATTTATATTGGGTGTTGACAGCCTCTGGAGCCTGTGCTAATATATAAAAGCGTCGTGAGACGGGGTTCCTTGAAAACTGAACAA
>CAYLSL010000017.1:18995-26562 GCA_964386615.1 uncultured Veillonellaceae bacterium | reverse complement strand
TTCCGCTTTTGCCATAATTATAGTGCACGCCCTATTCAAAGTCAACGCGCTGACCGACAGTAGCACCCGTATACTCTGCAACCGCCTTATAATACAAAGCAAATAGACGCAATTTTCATTCCTGGCGAGACCATTGTCTTCTCCCGGACGAAGGAATATAATTTCACATAGCAACAGCTAATATTACTTGCTCATAGTTGGCCCAGACGCATTGCCAAACGGATCCTTGAAAACAAAAGTTTCCTAAACTTCCATTCAGTAGTCAATTCGGATAAACTAAACCCATCTTATTGATCCGGTGGATTCCACCGCATCACCAACGGCACCGCTAGCCATCACGCGCCCGCGTTCGTCATCCTTAACCGGCTGACCCGTCTGTTGGCGCTGGCTACAGTCACGAAGGAGGAATGGTCCCAATGGAGAAACAATGGTATCAACAATCCTGCCAGGAGGTCCTGGCCACCCTCGGTTCCGATGCACAGCAAGGTCTTACCGGCGATGAAGCCGCAAGACGACTACTTGCTAACGGCCCCAATGAACTGCAGGAAAAAGCCCGCGCTTCCCTACTCGAAAGAATCATCGGCCAATTCAAGGATTTTCTCGTCCTCATTCTTATTGCCGCAGCGATCGTATCGGCCTTCATCGGTGAAGTCACGGATTCTCTCGTCATCGTCGCAATCGTTATTCTTAATGCAATTCTTGGTGTCGTACAGGAATCCAAAGCAGAAAAAGCGCTGGAAGCACTCAAACGCATGGCAGCGCCCAATTCCAAAGTAATCCGAAACGGCGACCTGATCGTTATTCCTTCACGGGAGCTGGTTGTCGGTGATATCGTACAATTGGAAGCAGGCGACTATATTCCGGCGGATGTCCGGATTATCGAATCTGTCAACCTAAAGGTCGAAGAAGCCTCTTTGACTGGTGAATCAGTGCCGGTAGAAAAAGAAACCATCCACTTTGATTCGGAAAAATCACTGGCGGATCGTCATAATATGGGCTATATGAGTACGGTGGTCACTTATGGTCGTGGCAAAGCCGTGGTCGTGTTGACAGGCATGCAAACCGAAATCGGTAAAATTGCCCAAATGATCCAGTCTTTCGAAGAACAAACTACCCCCCTGCAGAAAAAACTGGAAGAGTTCGGCAAAGTGCTGGGAATTCTCTGTCTTATTGTCTGCGCATTGGTGTTTGTTCTTGGCGTATATAACGGCTATCGTGACGGAACCCTCGATGCCCGAGAAATTCAGTTGATGTTCATGACGGCCATCAGCCTGGCGGTTGCGGCAATTCCCGAAGGTTTGCCGGCAGTTGTAACCATTGTGCTGGCGATCGGCATGCAGCGCATGGTCAAAAAGAACTGTATCGTCAAAAAACTCCACGCCGTTGAAACATTAGGCAGCACAACAGTGATTTGCTCGGATAAAACCGGCACATTGACCCAGAATCAGATGACTGTCGTCAAGGTTTTTGCCGATAACCGACTATTTGAAGTCAGCGGTGAAGGCTATAACCCGGAGGGCAGCTTTTCTCTGGCTGGACAGCCTATTATAGTGTCTGGGCAACCCGGACTCGACCTCCTGTTAAAAGGTAGCGGCCTCTGCAATGATGCCCGCCTCAAGCCAGGGGAAACCGATAAGACCTGGAAAATTACCGGCGATCCGACAGAAGGCGCTCTAATAGTGGCGGCTGCCAAAGGCGGATATACGGTTACCGACCTGTCTGCCGCTTATCCCCGGTTGCAGGAAATCCCCTTCGACTCCTCGCGCAAAATGATGACAACCTTCCACAAAATGAACAACGGAAAAATTGCCGCTTTTGTAAAAGGCGCACCGGACATTCTGCTTGATCGTTGCATTCAACAAAGCCTGAACGGAAATCTTCTGCCGCTTGATGCTGCAACCCGCGAAACTATTCTTGCCGCCAACAGCGGTTTGGCTAAACAGGCGCTCAGGGTTCTGGCCGTTGCTTATCGTGAGTTTGATCAATTGCCGGATGATCTGACCCCGCACGAAATTGAAAAAGACATGACATTCGTCGGACTGCTGGGCATGATCGATCCACCGCGGCCCGAAGCGCGCGAAGCCGTCAAAATCTGTGCCATGGCAGGCATCCGTCCGATCATGATCACCGGCGACTATCGCGACACAGCCTTAGCCGTTGCCATGGACATCGGCATCGCCAAAAACGAAAAACATATTGCCACTGGTCAGGAACTGAACCAAATGAGCCCGGAACAACTGCGGGAAGTCGTAAAAACCACCAGCGTGTTCGCCCGTGTTTCCCCGGAACATAAGGTTGCCATCGTCGAAGCCTTCCAAGCGAACAATGAAGTGGCCGCCATGACCGGTGACGGCGTAAATGACGCCCCAGCCCTCAAAAAAGCCGATATTGGCGTAGCGATGGGTATCACTGGTACCGATGTAACCAAAGAGACCGCTGATATGGTGTTGACCGACGACAACTTTGCCAGTATCGTGGCCGCGGTGGAAGAAGGTCGGGTCATCTTCTCCAATATCCGTAAGTTTGTCTTCTTCCTGCTATCCTGTAATGTTGCCGAAATCATGGTCATCTTTTTCTCGATGTTACTCGGCTGGCCGATCCCGCTGCTGCCGATTCAGCTGTTATGGCTTAATTTAGTTACCGATGCTTTCCCTGCGCTGGCACTCGGCATGGAAAAAGCGGAACCCGGCGTGATGTCGGTGGACCCGCGCGATCCCTCAGAGCCATTGCTCAATAAAAACATGAAAATCATGATCGGCGTTCAAAGCTCAGTATTAACGTTCTCTGTCCTCGGTGCTTACTATTATGGACTGCAACTGAATAATATCCCCATCGCCGAATACATCATGATGGGCGGCGAAAAATCAAGTGAAATGCTTACCATGCCGCGGACTTTCGCCTTTGCCACCATGATTTCCGCCGAGTTGCTGCGGGCATTTACTACCCGCTCGGAAAATCACTCTGTTTTCAGTATCGGTCTGTTTAGCAATAAATTCATGAATATCGGCGTCGGCTTCTCTTTCCTCCTGTTGCTACTTTCACTGTATGGGCCATTGCATTCCATCTTCCGGACCATAGAACCGGCACTGAGTGACTGGGCGGTCATCGGCGGCTTTGCGATTCTACCGTTCATCGCCGGTGAAATCGGCAAAAAATTTCTCGATGTTACAGGCACCAAAGTCCATCATGAACAAATTGAAGACTAAGGATTAATTAATTCCAAGCAAAGAAAAGACGGTTTGCTGCCAATATTAATTGGTCAGAAACCGTCTTTTCTCCAGCATAGATCTTGCTTGGTTCAGAGCTTCAATGTTCCGGCACCACGTTTCGAATGTTTGCCGGAAAAAGCCGCCTCTTCACTGATTGCCCAAATAATTTTGTTTTCACCTATTTTGATCGCTTTATCTTTGGCATCGCCAGTATCAAGCTTCCGTTCAAATTCGATGATCGTAACCCCATCCTTATTACTGCCGCCAAAGACTGTAACATCATTTTTGCCGCCCTGCTGTTCATCAGGAGGATGCGGACCGGTGGGACCAGAACTGAACATGTCGGCGACCATCGTTTTCCCTTCTTTGACAAAACCTAGTATGATATCGGCATCTTTCATCCGTTCCGACGGCTCAAAGCCGATCGCCAAATAACCATTAGTTTTCGCCTTTAAGGCCAATCGTACTTTATCGCCGTCAATACGGCTATACACTTCCAGTTCGCCAAACTGTTGCATTTTTGTGTATTCATTGTCAGCAATCACCCCATCCGGTTTCCATTCGCCCGGTTTGGCCGCCAGTATTGGCGGTTTGCCCGACGAAGTAGTTGCCGGTTCTGTTTTTCCGCCGCCGCAACCGGCAAGGAAAAACAGCAAACAGAAACCCGCCAATATAAAACCAGATTTACTCAGTTTGCAGACGCTTGTCATTAGTCCACTTCCTTTATCAATAGCATTTCGCTACAGATAATTAACCATACTCTTGTAAAATTCCTGCAATTTTTCTTTATTTTTGCTACTGCAGAAAAAGGAAAACGCTGATTGCCGTCGAAAGAGTCAATATAGTACCGTGTTATAATGTTTTTTGAGGGGGATAATCAATGATTCAGGAGATTACGGTCACAGACAATCATGTTGTCGTCAATCTTTCCGGTAGTATCTATGTGGAAGAAGCTGCACAGATTCGTGAAAGTCTGATCGGGTATATTGAAAAAGGACATAAAACGTTCGTAGTTGATCTTGGCAATGTTGATTACATTGACAGTTCCGGGCTGGGAACGCTGGTTGCCATTCAAAAACGCGCCCTGCAAAATGGTGGCAGCGTGATTATCAAGAATTTGAAAGGTCTGGTCAAAGATTTGTTTGAGTTGACCCGACTGACAAAAGTTTTTGAAATCCAATAGTCGCTGATTGTATCTTGCTTGCTCATACGCAAGTCTGAACAACCATCAATATAAAAAAAAGAGCATTTTGCAGCCATTAACAGGCAGTAGCAAAATGCTCTTTTTTATTTCTTACAACATTTTGTGCAGTTTTTCCATCTCTTCGGCCGGCATACCGTAAGTATGCTCTTTGGCCGGAAAACTGTGTTGATGGACTTCGTCTTTATATTGCAGCATCGCCTGAAAAATCGTTCCATTCAAGTCAGCATATTTCTTGACAAATTTTGGGGTAAACCGATCAAAAAACCCCAGCATATCATGGACAATCAGTAGCTGTCCATCGCAAGGCAATCCGGCGCCGATCGATATGATCGGAATCCGGGCTTTTTCCGTGATAATCGCTGAAATTTCCGGCGGAATCGCTTCCAGCAGAATTGAAAATGCGCCTGCCGCCTCCAAAGCTTCTGCATCCCTGATCAGACGGTAGGCGGCTTCGGCGCTGCGGCCCTGTGCCTTAAATCCTCCCAAAGCCGAGATGGACTGGGGGGTCAGTCCGATGTGCCCCATGACCGGTATGCCGGCATTGACAATCGCCTGCACAGTCTCGGCCATCACCGCGCCACCTTCCAGTTTCACCGCATCGGTGCCTGCTTCCTGCATGAATCGTCCGGCATTGCGGACTGCTTCTTCCTTGCACACCTGATAGGAAAGAAACGGCATATCGCCAATAACAAAAGCGGTCGGTGCTCCCCGAGTTACTGCAGCGGCATGCACGATCATCATGTCCATCGTTACCGGTAGGGTTCCATTGTAACCATAGACGGTCATTCCTAACGAATCGCCGCATAGAATGATATCAATTTCGGCTTTTTCTTCCAGCAGAGCCATCGGATAGTCGTAACAGGTCAACATGGTAATCGGTTCTCGTTTGGCCTTCTTGTCAAACAGATACGGAATGGTTACTTTGGCTCGCGGCATGATTTCCACCTCTCTCTATTTTTTGTTCAATAGATACCTACCCAAGCGTCAGTTTCAAACCCATGGAATTCCCAGTAACCAAGGTATGGTTTGTCGATCAGTTCGATCCGATTGACCCATTTAACAGCCTTGTAAGCGTACATCTGCGGCACGATCAGGCGGGCCGGCCCACCAAGCACCCGGGGGATCGGTTCGCCGTCCATCAACATAGCGATCATCACATCCGGCATATGCAGTGCCTGTTCCAGCGACAGAGCGTCGGCATATTGGCCGTCAGCCGAATAAAACTTCACATATTTCGCTTCCGGCCGAATGCCGCTTATCGCCAGCAAATCGGTTAGTTTCAGGCCTTCATAGGTAATGTCAAAAACTGACCAGCCCTCAACGCAGTGGAAATCGCTGACCTGAACCTTGCGCGGCAGCCGCAGGAAATCTTCCCAGCGAAAAGTCACCGGGCGTTCAACCAGTCCATCAATTGTGAACCGCCAGGTATTGTGATGCAGGCAGGGCAAAAAATTCACTACGCTGAACTCGCCAAATTTTCCCCGCCGTCCGCCACCAATCGGCGGCAAAGATTTCTCGGCGGGTTCAGGGGCGGGATAAAACACATCACAATTCACGGCACCCTTAATATCCTGGGTTTGATTGCGGCGCCAAAACCGCCAGCCGAGTGAAGCGCCCCAGGCGCCGATAACCCCTTTAGTCAGCCAACTAAAAAATTTCCTGCGTGTATCAGATGTGTTTTCTGCTAAAGAACGTGACCAAATCGCCCAGACATGAACCACGACCGCCGGCACAGCAAGATACGCCAGCCAGCGGTGTATTTCAAACGAGAAGGTTGTCATCACCGGTCCCCATGCAGCTTTGTTGAGTAAAATCCAACCACTGGCGCTCCATGCAATCATACTGAAAACAGAAATAGTCGCAAACCAGCTATAATACGGCCGGTTTCGCCAGCGGGCATTGCTCACCAGCATCCAAAGCATATAAAGTCCAACCAACAAGATGAATAATTCGCCGGCCAGGGAGTGGATTCGAATCAGGGACAACCGATAAGCAGACAAAGGTCCCCGCAATATCGCAAAATGTAGCAAAAAGCCACTGATTAGCAATACTGCAAAAACTACTGCATGGGAATGGTGCAGAACCTTCCGCATGGCGGCCTCCCTTTCTGCTTATTTCAGCATTTTGACCAATGTCAGGGACAATGCGGGAATATTTGTGATCAGCAGCAGTACCGCGATTTCGACAAACAGAAACGGTAAAATTCGCCGTGAGATCTTTTCAATTGACAACCCGGACAAACTGCAGGCAACAAATAGGTTGACTGCCATTGGCGGCGTAATCATACCGGCAGAAGTATTAACCACAATAATAATCCCCAGCACCAATGGATCGACACCCAGGTTCATTGCCAAAGGAAAAATAATCGGCGTCACTAACAGGATGATAGCCTGCGTTTCCAGGAAAGTCCCCAGAAACAGCAGAATAATGTTGAGTAGCAACAAGATGACAGTCGGATTGTTGGAAATCGCCAACATTGTACTGGCAACTTTTTCCGGAATCTGCAACGAGGTCAATAACCAGGAAAACGAAGATGAAGTCGCGATAACAAACAGAACCACCGCTGAACTTACTGCCGCTTTCATGATTACATTGCGCAGATCCGCGAAAGAAATCTCACGGAAAATAAACATGCCGACAATCAATGCATAAACAGTCGCCACAGCCGCTGCTTCCGTCGGGGTAAATATTCCGCCATAAATACCGCCCAAAATGATGATCGGCATCATCAAGGCCAAAATTGCGTCTTTGCCGCTGACCAGGATCTTTTTGAGCGAAGTCGGCTCACCGCCCTTCAAATCATATTTGCGGGCCAGCCATAATACGACGCCAACAAGCGCAATAGCGATCAACACTCCCGGCACAATACCGGCAACAAACAAGTCCCCAATAGAAGAGTTGGTCACCACCCCGTAAGTCACCATCGGGATACTCGGCGGGATGATAACTCCCAGTGTACCGGCGGCAGCAGCCAGAGCCGCAGCCACATCCAGCGGATAACCGGCTTTGACCATTGCCGGGATCATAATCGAGCCGATCGCAGCTACTGTAGCAGGATTAGAGCCGGATAAAGCAGCGAAAAAAGCTGAAGCGATAACTGTGATAATCCCCAGACCGCCGGGAATCGTTCCCACCAGAGATTTGGCAAATTCAA
>CAYLSL010000017.1:0-18895 GCA_964386615.1 uncultured Veillonellaceae bacterium | reverse complement strand
GTGATAATCCCCAGACCGCCGGGAATCGTTCCCACCAGAGATTTGGCAAATTCAACCAAACGTCGGGACATGCCGCCGGTTTCCATAAACCCGCCGGCAATCATAAAAAACGGAATCGCCATGAAGGGAAAGGAGTCAACCGATGTAAACATCCGTTGTGCAACTACCAGCGGCGGTGTTGGCATATCGCCGAACAACAGTGCCATAATCCCCGAAAGGCCCAACGCAACACCGATCGGCACATTGATAACGAGCAGCGCCAAAAAGACGATGAACAGAATTGCTTCCATTGCCATAACTCGTCAGCCCCCCTTCTTGGGTGCAGCTGCTGCCACTGGCTTCCCCACCAGCGCCATCATCTGGATGCAGCGCCACGCCATCAGAACTGCGCCGACTGGCACTGCACCATAAGCAAACCACATCGGAATCCGCAGCGAAGGGCTGACCTGTTCCGTCGATATTTGCGACTGAATGATCTGAAACGTATAATAAGCAATCAGTACGTTAAAGATAATAATAATGACGTAACGAAGGTAATCAAAATACTTCCTGAGTCCGCCCGGCAACATCAGCAGAACGGCTTCCACCCCCAGATGGGCATTGCGTTTTATGCCGAGACTGGCGCCGATATAGGCGATCCAGACCATCGAATAGCGGGCCACTTCTTCGGCCCAAGGCAGGGACATTACCGTCAGATAACGGACGCAGGTTGCCACGAATACAACGATGACCATCAGTGGAAACAAGAATAGCAATATATATTCTTCAATATTATCAAGCCAACGCGGCACTGTTCATCCCCCCTGAATGCAAGCTGCGGAAAATCAGGCAACGATAATCAACTATCGCCGCCTGATCCGCATTTACTTAAGGATCACGACATAATCGGCAATATCTATTTTGTGCCGCGCACCTGATCAATCAGATCTTTGCCAATTTCAGCCTCGAATTTTTTGTATACGGATTCGGTTGCTTTCTGGAAGATCGCTTTGTCAGGAGTAGTCACTTCCATCTTGGCAGCTTTCAATTCGTCAACCAACTTCTTCTCGCTTTCGATAATGAAATTTCGTTCGAAATCACGGGCTTCTTTGGCAGCATCCATTAAGACCTTTTGTTGATCAGGCGTCAGGCCTTTGAACATTTTATCACTGATCATCAGCACGGCCGGCGAATAGAAATGTCCGGTCAATGCCAGATATTTCTGCACTTCATAGAATTTGCTGGTTTTGATGATCAAAAGCGGATTTTCCTGGCCATCCATCGTTTTTTGCTGCAAGGCGGTAAACAGTTCGCCAAACGGCATCGGCGAAGGGTTGGCACCGAGCACTTTGAAGGTTTCCATATGAACCGGGTTTTCCATCAGACGCATTTTCAGTCCGGCCATATCTTCCGGCTTGTTGATCGGTCGTTTGGAGTTGGTCATGTGACGAAAACCGTTTTCAAAGAAAACAAGTCCCTTGATTCCTTTGGAACCCAAAGAGTCAAGCATGCCCTGGCCGACAGCGCCATCAAGGATCGGATAAAACTTGGCCCTGTCCTGTACGATGAATGGCAGGTCAAATACCATAAATTTTTTGGAGAAACTGGGCAGCGGTCCAGTCGAGGTCAGGCACATTTCGACTGTTCCCAGCGATACGCCCTCAATGAGATCGCGCTCGTTGCCGAGTTTAGAATTGCCAAAAACCTGAACATCCAAACTGCCTTTTGATTTCTCTTTCACCAGGTCAGAAAACTTTTTCAGGCCGATTCCATAATGGGAATCATCGGTCAAAGTGTGACCAACCCGCAGAACTTTCGCCTTGGGCGCGTCTGTTTTAGGCGCATCCTTTTTGTCACCGCCGCCACAGCCTGCCAGCGCCACTACCAAAGCCAGACAAAGAACCAGTACCAGCCATTTTTTCATCTTCAACCCATCCTCCTCATTCCTTGTATCAGTGTGCTTGCTTACCTCCTGTCCTTTCCTGTCTGCTGCATCGCCCCCTTTAACTATTGACGGATTACCGGCAACATGTCCGGTGCATGAGTCAACACAGTGATGCGCGCCTGATCACCTTTTTCTTTCAAAGCTGCCGCAAGCGCGTCCTGGGCAGTCGTAAAATGCCTGAACCCCAATTTGTTTGCTTCCTCAGCGCAGATTCCATCCGATACGATATATACCGTCTCGCGTTCCTTTACCTGGGCCCAGGCAATGGCCAGCGCAGCCGCCACTTCATCATGCAGCTGCCCGGCTGAAACCATGCTGCGGATTTGTGACGAAGAATGCGGCGTCACTTCCAGAATATCGCAGTGAGTCTTGGCAACGCCTTCATAGCAGGGGGTTACTACAATGATGATTCCGCCGGCTTTGACAGCCAGGTCGGATGGGTACAATGTTTTATGCGCCTGCCAAAATTCCAGGTCACAGGGATGCGAGCTGGACAACACGATATCCGCCGCTTCCGGGATCAACACTTCATAGACCTGCGCCGCACGCTTCACGCCAACCCGGAACGCTTCCACCACGTCGCCGAAAAACGCCTCCACAACCTGGCCATGTCGATTGAGCACCGTATTCAGAATCGTATTCAACCCCACCTTGCGGGCCATCAAATCGAGTTCAGTCCGCACCGGATTTTCCAGCACTCCCAGATAGGAGCGGGGCGCCCTGACTGACAACAAATGGGTATAGGCAGTCGTTTCTTCGCCGGACACACCGGGTTGGACGATTTTGGCGCCGCCGGCATAGCCCGGAATATGATGCGGCACGATACTGCCAATACCGATTTTAAAATCGGCTTCATACACCTCTTTATTGATTAAAATCCGGCCACCGGTATCAGTAACCCCCAAATCAACCATTGCAGCGTCATCTTTATAGGGGTGATTTTTGATCTGCACCCGCCGCACTGTTTCAGCGCCAAACTTTGCGACAATCTCTTCCTGCGTCATGAAACGATGCGTCCCCAGCGCAATCACGATCGTGATCTGTGCATCGCTCACACCCGCCTGGTTGCACTCGTCAAGCAAGATAGGGATCAGTTGATCGGTCGGCGTCAGGCGGGTATTATCATCGGCAACAAATACCACCTTCTTTTTTCCTCGGACCAAATCCTGCAATGACGGAGACCCGATCGGATTGGCCAGCGCACGACGGACTTCCGCCTTAATGTCGGCAACCGGCGGAATGTCTTTGGGCGAATAAACTCCAATCAACTGGGCTTCCGGCGCCAGTACTTCAATCGTCTCTTTTCCATATGGCAGACTGATTCTCCGTTGATTCATGTTCAAACACCTCTTTTCTGCAGTTTTTCCCGCCTTGTTTCCGCCATTTTCGCCCCAAGCAGGATTGATTCATTGAGACTGCGGTGATCGGCCGTACCTTTTCCGGCTTTGCCAAACGCAGTGCCATGATCAACCGATGTCCGGATAAACGGCAGGCCGACCGTGACATTGACGCCGGTTTCAAAGCTAAGCACCTTCATCGGAATATGGCCCTGGTCATGATACATGCATACCACAATATCAAAATGTCCCTTAAGTGCCGCCCGGTAGAAGACCGTATCCGGCGCGATCGGCCCGGTAGCGCAAATTCCTTTGGCTTTGGCAGCTTCAATCGCCGGGATGATCTCTTCGATTTCTTCCGTGCCGAACATGCCGGCTTCACCCGCATGCGGGTTCAAACCTGCTACAGCGACCCGCGGCTCAGCGATTCCCAGCAACTTGCAGGATTCATCGGCCAGTTCAATCACTTTCAGCACCCGGGCCTGTTTGGTCCTGTTGCAGGCTTCACGCAGCGACACGTGGGTGCTGACATGGATCACCCGCAGTGGTCCACCGACCAGCATCATCGCATAATCTCTAGTCCCGGATAAGGCGCCGAGAATTTCTGTGTGTCCGGCATAGTGATAACCGCCCAGATTCATTGCTTCCTTGTTCAGCGGTGCTGTCACAATCGCATCAATCTGCCCGACCATTGCCATGTCGACCCCTTTGGCTACATATTCATAGGCAGCCTTGCCAGCCCGGGCATCGACGGTAGCAAAGGGAAGATCCACCGGCAGATTGTCAAAATCCAGCACATCGATCACTCCGGCTTCTTTGCCGGCAGCGGCAATCGAATCGACGGTGCGGACTTTCAAAGAACTGCCGACAATACCAACCGCCCGCCGCATAATTTTTGCATCGCCGATCACAAACAAGCGACTCATTTCATAGAAGCTGGATTCCGCCAACGATTTCACGATAATCTCGGGGCCGCAACCTGTCGCATCACCCATGGTAATTCCCAATACCGGTTTTTCTTGATTCATACTGTATTTATCTTCCTTTCAACACTTTCACTGCATCAACAATCGCGGTTTCCCCGCCAAATGCTCCTGCCTTGGTTACAACCGGCAAGCCCGGACTAATGCCACCGGACAATCTGCCGAGAGGAATTCCGGCCGACACTTCCGCCAGAATTTCAATCGCATTGACATCCAACGCCCGGCATACTGCAATGGCAGTATCGCCGCCGGTAAGAAACAGGCCGGCCGGTTTGAGGCTGACCAGCTCGCGTACCACCTGCCCCAAAGCATCTGCAATGATTTCACTGACCTTCAGATTGTCAAGTCCCTTGCTAAGTCCAGCCGCGCGTGCCAAAACCACCGCATCAGCCGTCATAGCCGATGCAAGCAGCACGTCGAGTCCCTCCGCCAATCCCTGCGCTGCTGCCTGAGAACAACGGCGGATTTCGCCATCTTCATCATCAATCAGCGCTGCCGCCTGCAGTGACACCAGCCTGACCTGTCCTTTAGACAAAATGACCTCCATCTGGCGGTGCGTAACCTTACTGACACTGCCGGCCACAATCAGAACCGGCCCATTTGCATCGGTCGCTGGCGAAAATCGTTCCTGCTTCGGCCAACCCATTACAGCCGGGATCATTTCCGCCAATCCGGCAGAACCAACCCATAGTCCCGGTTGACTGCTATCGGCAATGGCCTTTGCGATCGATCGAAGGTGTGTTTCGGTCGTTGCGTCAAAAGAAATCAGTTTTTTGCCTGCCGACAGTTGTTCAGTGATCCGTTGTCTAATTGACGCCGGTCCGCCACAGACATCCTTCAGGAAAATATGTCCGACCGGCTGACTGGATTGTTTGACCAACAGCTCCGATAACACCGAATCATGCACCGGTGCTTTTGGATCACGCGATATCTCACTTTCAGCCAGGGGAACCTGATGCAGTAAATGCCAGCCTCCCACCGTAATTCTGCCGTTGGCGGGAAATGCTGGAACCACGGCTGCCCAATCAAAGCCAAACTCTGTCATCGCTGCATCAATCTCCGGTCCCAGATTGCCGCGCAAGGTCGAATCAATCTTTTTAAAAATCAACGGGATCTCGCCATTGCCGGCAACCTTTTTCACCATGCGACTGGCAGCTGCAACCCTTGCAAAGGCTACTTCCGCCGGCACCGCACGACTATCGGTATCCAGAACAACAACATCGACTACCTCACCACTTCCGCTCACCGTGGTTTGCGACGAGTCTTCCAACAATACCTGCACATTCATTCCATATTTCGCGAACTGGACTCCTGCATCATTGGCGCCTGTCAAATCATCGGCAATTATGACCAATTTGGGCATATCGATACATCACCAACTTTCTCGTTTCACTGCAAAGTTACAAATTATTCTTGCATTTTCCATGCCAATGATTTGCCAATCCGCACCGTTGATGAAAAAGCCGTTTTTTCAACCTCTACGGCACCCAGATTCAAAACAGCAACTTTAATCACCATACACATAAGTTACATTTTGCAACAAAAATTGCTTATTGCATCATTTATTTCGTTTGCGCCACAGAGTTGTCCGATTGATCCCCAGGCGGGCCGCCGCACGACTATAGTTGAATTTCTCTTCCTGCAGCACCCGTTCGATCGTAGCCTTTTCAACATTAAGCAGGGTATCTTCGCTCAACCCGGACTCCAGCGGCAACCCTGGAGAGGTCTGTAGATATAACGCATCAAGGATATCCGCTTCTTGCAAAACAGGTCCTTTTGCCAATAACAATGCCCTTTCCAATGTTGATTCCAGTTCTCGCACATTGCCCGGCCACTCTTGTTGGCAAAGCCGCTTCATCGCTTTGGCGCCGATTTCTGTAACGGTGGGGTTCATTGCCTGATGCCGTTTTAAAATATGCTTCACGAGTAGCGGGATATCTTCAGGCCGGTCACGTAGCGGCGGGATATGCAGACGTAATACATTAATCCGGTAGTACAAATCCTTGCGAAACTTGCGTTGTTCAATCAGCTGGCTCAGATTTTCATTGGTCGCCGACAACAGGCGCAAGTCGACTGGAATGATCCGTTCGCCGCCAATCCGCATGACTTCTTTCTCCTGGATTACCCTGAGAATCCTAGCTTGCAGTGGCAATGGCATTTCACCGATTTCATCCATAAACAAAGTACCGCCATGGGCCAGTTCAATCAGACCGACCTTACCGCCCCGTCTGGCCCCGGTAAAGGCACCTTCTTCATAGCCGAACAATTCGCTTTCCAACAAGTTCTCCGGCACGGCCGCGCAATTGAATGCAACAAATGGTCCTTTGGCACGACGGCTCAAATTGTGCAGCCCTTGGGCGATCATTTCTTTGCCGGTACCGGTTTCTCCCGTAATCAATACGTTGGAATCAACGACTGCGAATTGCCGCGCCTTATCGAGCAACGCTTTTCCCGGTTGGGAAAGTGTGATAAAATCAGCAAGCTGTGTTTTGGCAACCAACCCTTTGGCATAAAGTTTTTGGCGGACCGATTGTTCAAAACGCTGCACCTGCGTGACATCCTGATAGGTTGCCAAAGCCCCCGCCACTTCACCACGGATCAGAATCGGCGTCAGTTTGGATGCGAGCACCCGACCGTCGACCCGTTCCAGTTCAGCCCATTCCTGGCGTCGCGTTTCCATTACCTTCGGCAGCCGGCTATCGGATAATACTTCATTGATTGGCCGCCCCATCACTTCGGATGCACGCCGGGAAAACAAAGTTTCTGCCAGCGGATTGAACAATGTGATGCAGGACTGCCGGTCGACCGCCACCAAAGCGTCTGTCGAAGTCGCAATCAAAGTGGTGATCAATTCGGCCCGTTCCTGTTCACGACGGCGGACCGCCACAATTTTCACGGCTTCGCGAATCGCTTTGGAAACAGCCTCTTTGCCGGATTCTATCATGATCGCATCTAGTCCAAGGCGTACTGCCGATTTGATCGAAATTGCATCTCCCACTACGCTGCGAATACCTTGTCTGGCAGCAGATCGGATTTTTTCTTCCGCTTCTGTTTCATTATCCAGGGAAATTTCCAGCAACGGCACGCCAATAACGCGGCTTATCTCTTCGCAGCCATAGATCACATTGCGAAACCCAATCACGCCGATTGGCCCGATCGGATTTTCGATTTTCGACAGGGCTCGCAAAATGTCGATTGGATTGACTTCGATTTCAACTAAAAGTACATCAAGATTTTTTGCAATCAGCGATGCAGTGCCGCCACGGCTGATGATCACCTCGGCGCCCATGGCGACAGCCTGCTTAGCCTGCGTTAATCCTTCCGCCAGATCTCCGGTCAGCAAATCGATCGATGCCGGAAAAGTAAACTCATTCTCCCTGATTACTTCCGCCGCCGTCTCCCGCAATCCCGGGTAGGGTGCAACGATTGCCATCCGGACATCCAATACGTATCCCTCCAATCCATACATTTGTATTCAGGATGTTACTGTTTTTCTCCTGCCAATTTACAACGATTTTAACGAGTATTGTTTTTCTTGCAGGATTTTCGCCGCCTGTTTGTAGAAATATTTAACAATTATTGCAGATACTGCAAAGGAGCTGCTCATGTCAATTTTCGCAATTGCCGATCTGCATTTATCCGGCGATCCGCCGATAAAACCGATGGATCGTTTTAGCCCGAACTGGGAAAATCATTGGCAAAAGATCAGTTCAGCCTGGCTTGCCCAAGTACAACCGACAGATACCGTCCTGATCGCCGGCGATATTTCCTGGGCGATGAAATGGCGGGATGCTGTAGTCGACCTTGCTGCCATCGATGCTTTGCCCGGTCGTAAAATTTTGGTTCGGGGCAATCACGATTATTGGTGGTCAACCGTTGGTAAAATGGCCCAGCAAGTATCGGACAATCTGCTATTTTTACATAATAATTTTTTCAATGTCGAGGGTTGGGGCATCTGCGGCAGTCGTGGTTGGCTGACACCAGGCGATCCGGCCTTTAGGCCCGATGATGAGTCCATCTACCAACGCGAAATCGTCCGGACCCGTACTTCACTGGAAGCCGCCCGCAAGGCTGGATGTGAAAGATTGTTGCTGATGCTGCATTTTCCACCGGTCTGCCTGCAGGAGTACTTGCAATCCTGTTCCAATGGATTCACCGATTTGATCGACGAATACGCAGTCGAAATTTGCATCTTCGGACATATTCACGGTGATGGCGCCCATATGGCGCCACAGGGACAAATCAAAAGCGCCGCCTGCCACCTCGTGGCCTGCGACGCGCTGAACTTCCAGCCCAAAAAAATCGTTTAGTCCAACTGATTTTGCAGCGGAAAACAGCCAGATAAAATAACAAGGACCGAAGACTATCATTATTTTGATAGTCTTCGGTCCTTCGCATTGGATTCAACAGAGTTATTTCAGTAAAGGCACCGTATTGGCCGCGTGCGCCATGACCGTGATCGTAAAGTCGTCACGACCGATTTTGGCTCTGGCAATCTGCATCGCTTCTGCGGCCGATGTCGCGGGAATCATACCGGTTTTACGGACAAATTCGGCATTCTCCGGTTTGGTCACGATAATCATCGAAATATCCTTGGCAATCGAAATACATTTGAAGGCGACGAAACCGGGAACGGTAAACGCGGCCCGCACGGCATTTTCAAATGCCAGTGCATCCGGATAATTGAACCAGTTGCTAAATTCAGCCGGTTCCATGATATCGCGGCATTCGAGAAAGCAGATCGCCACACCGCCGGGCTTTGTCGCCATATAGGCATTATCCAGTGTCTTGGTCCCCTGATAGAGATTGATATCTTTGGGATAACCACCGGCAGAAGCAACAACCAAATCCGCCTTGGCTGTAATCGGAATGCCAAAAATTTCTTCCACCTTGCGGCAACCGGCTTCCCAAGCTGTTTGCCAGTGCCCGGCGAAAATGCCGGCAAACTTTCCTTCCGGCGTAAATACAACATTCAGCAGGAAATCAGGATCAACAAACGCCGTGATTTCCATCTGATCTTCATGCATTTCATTGCCATTGGTTTTCCCCGACATACAGTTCGGATTGATGCCCTGCCCCACCTGTGGATGCAGACAGAAGCGATGGTTGGCCTGAATTGTTTCGTAGCCGCTGATCCCAGGCATTACCGCTTTGCGTCCGGCGCCAAACCCAGCCATCAGATGATAGACAATTCCACCGGTCAAAATGATCCGGTCGGCATCCATGACTCGTTTGTTCACCCAGGCCGCCACACCGCGACTGGTCGTCCCCACATAAGTGAGATTTTTCTTGTCCATTGCATCATGTTGGTAAATGCGGACCCGGTGACAGACCGACGCACCACAGACCTGAATATCTTCTTCTTCTGTATGTGGGCGGTGCGCGCCCAACGAAATCACGATAAAAATATCCTTGTCCGGCACACCGGCAGCATTCAGTTCATCCAATAAGGTTGGTAAAAACTGACTGGCCTTGATCCAGGCCCGAGTAATGTCACTGACGATAATCGCCACGGTTTCGCCCGGCTTTACCACCTCAACCAGCGGTGGTGTACCGATGGGATTGCGCAGGGCAGCCTGAACAGCCGCCGGCACATCCGTCAGCGCCTCGGCAGGCCGACCTTCGATTTCATGAATAATCTGCGCTGTCGGCAGCGCAAGTTCCATCGTCCCATTACCAAACCCAAAACTGAATTTTTTCTCTGTCATTCTCTGTGCCTCCATTTGCCAAAATTCCCTTGCCCCGTTTATAATATTTTTATACCCCACCCCCACGGGGAGTGCGAAAGAGGTGACAAAACATGACCGACCCCGCTGTGAAAACCGAAGTCCTGGCCCGTCTGAAAAATGTCCGCGGCCACATCGCCGGAATTGAACGCATGATGAACGAGGATCAGCCTTGCCCCGACCTGCTGGTACAAATCGCCGCCGTGCGATCATCGATAGACAAGATTGGCTTTTTTCTGTTGGAAAACAATGCGATCAATTGTCTGTGCGAGAGTTCACCGGAACTGCTGACCAACAAACCGAAGGTCGAACAGATCGTCAAACAATTGCTCACGTTCGTCAAAAAATAGGAGGATACTATGCATCAATACCTATTTCACATTGGTGATTTTCCCATCCGGATGTACGGGCTCATCATGTGCCTGAGCATTCTTTTGGCCACCGCCACCGCTTGGTTTTTGGCCCGCCAGGATGGCCGCTGGCATGAGCATGTGCCGGATATGGGTCTTTATTGCGGGCTGGCCGGCATTGTCGGCGCCCGGCTATGGGATGTTTTCTTTTTTGACTGGGCTTATTACCAAAACCATCTGCTAGAAATCCCGTTCGTCTGGCAGGGCGGCATGGCAATCCAGGGCGGCGTCATTGCCGGAACCATTGTCGGTTATCTCTATACCAAGCATCATAATATTGACACCTGGGAATTCGCTGATATCATCGCAGCCCCGGCCGTCATCCTCGGGCAGGCGATCGGCCGCATGGCCAACCTGCTCAACGGCGATGCCTTTGGCAGTCCAACCGGCGGGGCCTTCGGCCTGCTCTATCCGCCAGGCACTTTGGCACATGCAACATACGGGACGCAGCCGCTGTGGCCGACCGAAGTGTGGGAAGGACAAATTGATGTGATCATTTTTGTCGTCCTTCTGATTGCACGCTATCTGCCACATGCCAAGGGACAGATTTTCGCCCTATATGCCATCTTATATTCGATTGCCCGTTTTTTCCTGGAAACCATGCGCGGCGATTATGGCACCTTGGCCTTCGGACTAAAATCAGCCCAATTGACCAGTCTGGCAATCATAGTCGGCGGATTAGTTGCCTGCTGGTGGTTCGCCCGCCAAAATCGCGTTTCGGTAGCCACTCCGCCCGCAAGCAAAACCAAACGAAAAAATTAATGATCGGCCCGCTACACCGGCAGTGAGCGATGTGCGAGTCCTACCGCCACCTCATTCAAGTTCAGCACGCCGATACCAAGGTAAATTGCCACGCACAAGTGTTCACCCTGACGAGCCACACCAATCTTGCCACCAACAGACAACCCGACCGCTTGTGACGATATCTGCCCCAATGCAGCCCGGACGGCGCCGGCCACTGCTCCTTCTCCGACATGATTGGACGGAACCAGTCCCTGGCGCTGTGCCGCTACGACTGCCCGTTCAATTATTTTTTTAACCGAGGGAACAAATTCGCCGCCGAAGTCGATCGCTACCGTCTGAATCCCCTGTTGATCAAGCAGTTGCTGGCGCAATGCCTGCTCCTCGGCCCGGTTCTCAGTTACAGCCATTTTCAGAGCTGCCCGACCGATATCAATGCTGGTCAATTCGTTTGGGGCCATAGATTCCCCCCCTAAATTATTTTTATTCCGGTTTGACAGTAACAGTTGGGATGCGTTTGCTGTCGACCATCGCAACGACAAAGAAAGTAATCAAACAAACAACCCATTCCAGATAGATGGGGTGGGCAAAAATCCGTACTGCCGGGACCATCTGCCAGGCTGCCAGTGCCGCCATGCCGACCAAAGTTGTATAAAACGCCGAATTGCGGCGGCAAAGCCCCGGGGCAAAAACAGTGAACAGAAATACTACGGTGAAAGCAGTGGTCAGGCTTAACCCGATCAACAGCGTGCGCAAAATACCGACTGCATTAAAGGCCAGCCATAGGGTAACAACGCCGATCACCAGAATGGTGATCCGGTTCACCAAAACATATTTGTTTTCAGCAATTTGCGGATCGATAAACCGTTTGTAGATATCCTGTGAAAATAAAGTCCCGGCGCCCAGCAACAGTGTGCAGGCTGTCGAAACATCAGCGGCCCAGAGCGCCGCCAGCGTAGTGCCGGAAAGAATCGGATCCAGGCTCATGATGATCTTGGGCAATGCCATGGTAGCTTTGATTTCCGGATAGGCAACCCTGGCCGCCATTCCCATCAATGCACACAAAAAGCCAACCGGGAAAATAATCAAAGCTCCCAATAAATAGCCGTTACGGGCCGCCTTGCCGTCCCGGGCGCCGCAGGCGATTTGCACCGGCCCCTGCGCTGTGATGGTCTGGGTAATCATAACAGCAAACCAACCGATGACCGTTGCCAATCCCAAGCCACCGACCGCACCAAACCAATCTGTGCCTGGCGGCAATTTCGCAGCGATCGTGCCGACGCCCCCCTGCTGAGAAACTGTCATATAGGTCCCGGCCACGACACCGATATAAATCAAGACCACGCTGACGATATTGGACAGCCCGGACGACCATAGACCGCCAATCAATGTGATGCCAATAAATACAACGGCACTGATGATCATACCGTTTTGAAAGGAAAAATACTCCGGTAACAGTGACGAAAGAATTGCTCCTCCCGCCAGATACTGCAGCGCCGTAATCACCATTTGAATAATGATCAGGCCGAATACCGCAATCACGCGGCCTTTTTTATCATAATAGCGTTCGAAAAGCTCAGGAACTGTCGTACAGTTCATTTCCCGATATTTCGCCGCCGCAACCATCCCCATCACGAGGGCGCCCGCCGCCCAGGCCGCATTGTACCAACCTGCCGCCAACCCGGTGGAAAAAGCGTTTTCTGCAACACCGATCGTCGAAGCAGCGCCGATTGCCAGCCCTGCCACATTGACGGCCACCAGCCACGGCCCCATTTTTCGCCCGGCAAACAAAAAATTGTTGCTGCCATTGGCTGCCAACCGTTTTGCGTAAAAACTGATGCCAAATAAAACCGCGATGTAGAGAACGATGATTGCTAATTGGATTGACATGCTTACACTCTCCTACTTTTCTACTTTGCTGCCATTTAATTGCTTTCCCTATTGCCATCCCGTGAACGGCGCAACGTCGCTGAGCAAAAAAAAGCAACACCCAGCCAGGGGTGTTGAACTGTCTTTCACCATCCTGCCATGCTCAGCCCGCCAACCGTTTGGGAATACTGCCATACTACGCTTTCCATCCTACCAGACACTTTTCCAGGTGTCAACGCCCCACAGTCAGAATGCAGGACCTGCTCCTAGCAATGACGAACATTACACTGCAAGAAACAACTTCAACGAAAGTGAGGCAACCATCATGTCAAACGCTACTCGATTCCTGACAAAAATCTTATTGACGATGAGTTTTTTCAGCATCGTGATGCTGCCGATGCCTGTGACGCAAGCTGCGGATCCGGTTAAAATCGTCATTCCGGCTATCGCCGATAAAGCGGGCTATCGTAGCAACGAATTAAACGCCGCCTTACTGGCCAAACTGCGCAGTCAGTTCCGCTTCCCCAAATACGAAATTCTTCTGGCAACCGGTCTTGCAACAGAACCTGCCCGTCCGGTGCTGGAAAAGATTGCGGCGGATAACGTCGCCGGAGGGGTCGTCAACCTGGAAATCACGCAACTACGCAACCAGTTAGTGCATGGATTTTTTGATGATGAAACCTACGAAGCCACTTCGCTTACTTTGACATTAACCTATTTCAACAAGGAAACGGGGCAATTTGGCCGCCTGTCGGCAGAACGGTCAAAAACCGAGATATCCAGTGTGTTTAGCGGTCCTATCACCTTATCAGTGGCCACACTGGAAGAATTACTGAATCAGCTCGACAAAATATTCCCCCGTCAATTTCCCGGCCCGCGTTATTAAAAATTAGAGCAAATATTTGATATAGACCCAGGACAGGTTAATCGCGCAGGCAAAATATACATAGCCCCAGCCCCACGTCATCTTCAATCGCCATGACAAGCAGGCGCGGAGATAATCGACTGCCGCTAGACCGCAGCCAAGCAGTATTGCAATCACACACACGCCGAGTAAACTTTGGCTGAAAAACATACCGGCCAAAAGCACTAACACCGCTTGCCGAAAACTAGCCGCAAGCTGTGCCACCGCAAGCAAGGGGCCGGCGAAAATCCTGTCCAGTTCCAGTTTCGCCGATACATAGGCCACATATATCAATGATCCCCATAGAAAGGGCAACTCAACAATCGGCGGCCGCAAAGAAGCCTGGGTGGCGTCAAGCAGGAAACTGCCGGCAGTCAGTCCGATCCCGGCGCCGATAGACAGCAAAACAGGTTGGTAAGTTAAGAATGTCCGCATTTTAACATTGGCGGACAAACCGCCGGCACAGGCCGGACGGGTCATGCCAACCGTAATTACGGTCAAAACTGCGATCGCCTGAAAAAATAATGCGGCCACTATATTCAGCTGCAGTACCAACACTCCCACGGCCAATAGGCCAAACGCAAGCTGCAACAGATTGGCAATTGCCAGGCTGTCGCTCGGTGTTTTCAATTCCTGGCTGAGCAATTGACGAAAATTTGTAAATGGCTGCAATATGGAAGGTTCGGGACTGCCAGTCCGCCTTGCCTGTAATTTATCGAAAACACCTGCTATCAAACCTGCTACAACAGGAATTGCGGCAACAATTGCAATTCCCAGGATGAACCGGGCAGGCTCCATGCCAAAAAAAACTGTCACCGAATCACCACCTCAAACATCAGGATAATCAATGCACCGCCAATGACTGTCGCATAGAGCTGCGTCTGGGGAGCGTCAGGAAACAAGGCCAGGATGGATCGCGTTGGAAAATGCAGCACTGGCACGGAAACCGGTTCAGTTATTTCTGGCGGAATCTCAGCCACTTCACTCACTGCCGCTTCTTTTTCGCCAGTCTCAGCCGCAGGTAGAGATTCCTTCGGCTTATCTGTCTCAATTTCAACATTTTCCGTTGTTTCAGACACATCATCTGCATCTGCTGCGGGCACGTTGCCAACGACAGGCCTGCCCGCGAGCCAGCTCAGCCAGCTCCAGCCTAGACCGACGATAACTACAATCACGGCAAACACCCATAATGGATTAATCCCGTAAAAATCGCGAATCAAAAATTCTGCCGCATCAGCTTGGGTAATATCGCTGAAGCGCCGGTAATTTTCCTTGAGAACCGGTGCAATCATAAAGTTGGTCAACTGCAGCGAAAACAACCCTGATACAACCACGGCGGCTGCCAAACCAAGCTGCGGCCACAGATAAAGCGGTTCCAGTTTCATGGCACCGTCATTATGCCTTAGCGTGTCAACCCGTTTCCCGATAAAACGCCCCCACACCAACAAAGAAAAAACAATGCCGGCAATGATTAGCACTAAGGCCGGCGGATTTTGCCCCGCAGCCACGAACGCCGTCCATTGCGCCAGTGGAATGCCAAACGGCGGCAGCACCATAGCAAACGCCGCCAGCAACATCAACCCGACAGACAGCCTTGACACCGAATTGCCGCCAACAGTCAATAGCAAAAGCGCCTTGGTGATTCCATGCAACACGACGAGGAGCAGCGCGGCATAGATCGACTGCAAATTTGCCAGACACGCTAAGGCAATCGTCAAGCCTGCCATGGAAATCGTCGAAAAAGTGCAAACACGCTTCGCATCATTTTGCATCAAGGCCAGCAGTGCTGCTGCCGCAAAGGAAAAAGCGCCGATAATTGCCAGAATTCTCGCCAGCCAGGTATTCATAAACAAGGGTGACAGCCGCAAAATCAAATAGAGGCCGGCATTGACCAACGTAACCGATTGTAGCAGCACTGACAAGGGCAGTGGCGCTGCGCCGGCACGCAATAAGCCTGCCTGAAACGGAAATTGCGCGGCAAAAACTAGTCCGGCCAGAACAAAAAAGGCCATTGGCCCGATTAACAACCCAGACTCGCTAAACAACAACAGTTCAGAAATTATCAGTGTCTGTGCGACCGGTTTAAGCCAGATCGCTGCTGCCAAAAAGCTGATACCGCCCACCAACTGTAAACGGACAAAGCCACGCCCGTTTTTCAACGCCGTTTCAGTCCGGTCTTGCGTAATCAGGATAAAACTGCAGCCAATGATCACCTGCCCAAAAAACAACAGCCATAGTAAATGATCGGTCAATACCAGGCCATTCATCGCCGCAATTTGCAGTGCCATCGCCGCTAAAAAAAGTGGTTTGCGACTAATGGTGTCAATCCGTCGGCGTTCGTGCGTGTCGGTATAGCGAAATGCGAAGATCAGCGTCAGCGATCCGACTCCATTGATCAACAACAACAATAATATGGCCAGATGATCCAGCAAAAACCAGCCGTTCTGGCTAGCGGAACCAGCGTGAAAAACGAGCCAAGCCAGCATCGCAGCCTGGCATGCGACCAGAATCCCGCTCACCCGGTTTTGCCACAATCGGCCCAAATAGGTTATCCCAGCAAGCGCCAACAGGTTGATCGCAATACCCAGCGGCAACTCCAACGCAGCAAAGCTTCCTGGCATCGGGAAATTGCCATTACGCAATAAAACAGCCCAACCGGACGCCAATATCAAGCTCCCGGCCATAAAAAAAACAGCGACTTTCTGCAGCAAGCTGTTCCGGTTCAGCAAGAAGAATCCAGCAAATACCAACGGTAATCCAACCAACAATCCCAACAGGTATAAAATCAAACTTATTCCTCCGTCTTACAGTATCCTGAAACCTAATTCCAGTATTTATTACAATTACCAATATAAACTATTTGACAGTCCAGTGAAAAATCCTGCCCGCAAAAACAGGGTGGTTGCGAAATCTTTGCCTGTTTAGTACAATAAGAAAGATTACTAGTGAAAAATTTCACAGCAACGAGGTGTGGCGATGATCACGGTTTCTGTTTGTTTAGGCAGTGCCTGTCATTTAAAGGGAGCCAATGCTGTGTTGGATGCTTTTCTGGCGCTGGTTGAAAAGCATCAGGCACAGGCGCAGATCCAAATGGCGGGAAATTTCTGCCAGGGACACTGCACCGAAGGGGTTGTGGTGCAAATTGACGATTTATTATTAACCAATGTGACCAAGGATCAAGTGCATGAACTGTTTATGAAACATATTCTTAAAGTTGGGGTGAACCCATGAAGCAAGCTATCACCACGCAAAAAGTCAATTGTCAGGACTGCCACCGCTGTGTCCGGTCCTGCCCGGTCAAAGCGATTGGAATAGAAGCTGGCCATGCCAGCGTAGTACTCGATAAATGCATCCTGTGCGGTGAATGTGTGGTCGAATGTCCGCAAAATGCCAAGCAGGTCGAAAATCAACTCGAGATTGTCCGGCGCGAACTGGCTGCCGGTACCAAGGTTGCTTTTAGCATTGCTCCGTCATTTGTCGCAGCTTTCCCCGAGCTTTCCATCGGCCGTTTGCGTAGCGCGCTGAAGGATCTGGGGGCCTGTGCAGTTGAAGAAACAGCTGTCGGCGCCGCCGCCGTATCGGAAGTATACAGCAATCTGGTCGCCACAACCGAGGCGCCGGTCATTTCGGCCTGTTGTCCGGTAGTAACCCGGCTGGTGGAGAAGTATTACCCGGAACTCACCGGTAATCTCGCACCAGTCGTTTCGCCGATGATTGCCCATGGTCGGATCTTGAAAGAAAAACTGGGCAACGATGTCTTTACTGTTTTCATCGGTCCCTGCATTGCAAAAATAGCCGAAGGCAGAGACAGCGACATTGCTGGCAGTATTGACGCGGTATTGACATTCGGACACCTCGACACCTGGTTTTCTGAAACCAACAGCCTGCACAACAATCTTGCCGAAGACAATGAAGCACTCGATATACCGGGGCCTTCCCGCTTTTTCCCGATTACCGGCGGTATTTTAAAAAGTTTCATCGAACATGATGAAACCGATACCGATGTGATCACCGTCCATGGTATAGACAACTGTATGGAAGTATTTGATTGTTTGAGCCAATGGCAAATTTCGCCGCGGTTTGTTGAAGCCTTGGCCTGTGAAGGCGGTTGTATCGGCGGGCCGGGGTTCCCAAATCAGGGCGGAACTCCGGTACGCCGGGCCCGCGTCGTCGATTTCGCCAAACAATCGGCAACTCCAGAACTTACCGTACCTGCCGCCTGCGCAGACTTTTCCCGTTCGCATGCTGCAACACCAGTGATTGCAATGCAACCAAGCGAGATTGAAATTCGTGAAATTTTGGCGAAAACAGCCAAACTCAGCAAGGCAGATGAAAAAAACTGTGGCGCCTGCGGTTACAGCACCTGCCGCGAAAAAGCAATCGCTGTCTGGCAGGGCCTGGCCGAAGTGGACATGTGCATCCCCTATATGAAAATGAAGGCAGAATCGTTTTCCAATATGGTCATTGATAATTCATTGAACGCAATCATCGTGGTCGATGAAGCGATGATTATTCAGGAGTTTAACCCGGCAGCGGAAACCATGTTTGGGCAAACCGCCGAACTAGTCAAAGGAACCCACCTGGGCCGGATCATCGATTGCAGTGGCTTGCAGCAAGCCGTCCGGACTCAGGAAAAGTATGTCGGCCGGCGGGTCGAATATCCCGAACGTGCATTGATCACCGAGCAAATGGTTTTACCGGTTCGTGAACACAACATGGTAATCCTGATTGTTACCGATATTACGGAACGGGAAAAAAAGGAACGCGACCTGCAGAAAGTTAAACAGGAAACGATTGACAAGGCGGCGGAAATCATCAACCGCCAAATGCATGTTGCGCAAGAAATTGCCGGACTCCTGGGGGAAACTACCGGTGAAACCAAATCGGCGCTGCTTGATTTGGTGGGACTGCTGAAAGAACGGGATAATCGTTGATGACGCTTCATGCAGAAGTTAACATTGCCCAGCTTTGTAAGCACGGCGAAGAATTGTGCGGTGACAA
>CAYLSL010000016.1:0-27175 GCA_964386615.1 uncultured Veillonellaceae bacterium | reverse complement strand
CCATTACTCTTCTTCAATGAATGAAATTAGCCAAGCAAATTTGCTACAACCTCAACCTTGGCCCAACCGTGACTCGCTCTTTTAAATCAGACTCCTGCATAGGCGTTAAAACCGCCATCGACCGGCACTACTACACCGCTGACAAAACCAGAAGCTTTTTCGTCGGCCAGCCAAAGCAAAGTTCCCAGCAGTTCTGCTGGCTCACCAAACCGCCGCATCGGCGTGTGGGCAACAATCTTGGCTGCTCGTGGTGTGAAGGATCCGTCAGGGTTCGTTAACAGTGTGCGGTTTTGTTCAGTAAGGAAAAAGCCCGGCGCAATAGCATTTACGCGAATACCGGCATCCGCCAGATGAATCGCCAGCCATTCGGTGAAATTGTTTACAGCCGCTTTGGCTGCGCTATAGGCGCCAACTTTGGTCAGCGGATGGTAGGCGCTCATCGAGGAAATATTGATAACGGTAACGCCTGGCCGCCCGAGCATTTGCTGGGCAAACACTTGCGTTGGAATAAAGGTTCCCATGAAATTCAACTGAAACACAGCGTTGAAGCCTTCTACTTTCATATCAAAGAATGTGCCCTGCAATGGATTATCATCCGTTGGTTGGTAAATTTCTTTGGCCGATATTGCCGCAGGATGATTGCCGCCAGCAGCGTTGATCAAGATATCACAAGGTCCCAATTTCGCTGCAACCACTGCCGCGGCCGTTTCGACCGCCGCTTTGTCCAATACATCGCAGGGAACGGCCAGTGCAGTTCCGCCTGCCGCCTGGATTGCATCCACCACCGCCTGCGCCTTCTCAACCGTCCGGTTCATAATCGCCACTTTGGCCCCGGCCCGTGCCAATTCCTTGGCAAACGCACTGCCGAGAACCCCGCCGCCACCGGTGACCACTGCTACTTTTCCTGCTAAAACTCCACTCATTTTTTGTCACTCTCCCTATTTATCAGTTGTCATTCATCAACTCATCAGTATTGACAATTCGGTTGCGGCCGTTGCGCTTTGCCACATACATTCGGCTGTCAGCCTTCACCAGAAGGCTTTCTGCATCCCGGCCATCCAATGGAAACACTGCGATGCCAATGCTAGTCCCCACAGTCGCCATTTGTGCCGCAAAACTGATCGGCTGCCGAATTTCATCCAGAATACAGCCGGCAATCATTTTAGCGGTTGTTGTCAATTCATCTTCGGCACCTTGCAACAATACAGCAAACTCATCACCGCCCATTCGAAAGCAGTCGCCAAGTTTGCCAACGCAATGCAGCAGACGTTCGGCCGTCACTTTTAACACTACATCACCGGCTTCGTGCCCCAGACTATCGTTAACCTGTTTAAACCCATCGAGATCAAGATAAATCAAGGCAAATCTCCGCATTGGGTTGTTCGCCTCAATGACAGCAGCAGACAATTTTTCATGAAAAAACCGTCGGTTAGGCAGACTGGTCAACGGGTCATGCAATGCCTGTTGTTTGATTTGTTGTTCATAGTGATAACGCTCGCTCAAGTCGCGAAACATTGCAGTATACATCAAAATCTTTCCTTGCGGGTCGCGTATCGAAGAAATCGCCAACCATTCCGGACATACATCGCCATTCTTGCGCCGATTCCATACTTCGCCGTTCCAGCGGCCTTCACTGACTAGCGTATCCCACATCTGTTGATAAAATGAGTCGTCATGTCTGCCAGATTTGAGGATTCGAAGCGTCATACCGAATAACTCCTCAGCCTCATAACCGGAAAGATGGATAAACGCCGGATTCACATACTGGATGATTCCCTGATTGTCAGTGACAATTATGCCGTCAAGCGCGGTAGCAAAGATTTGTTCCGACAGACGTAGCCGATTCAGCATTCTTTCCTGCATCACCGTATCCCTTAAAGATACTGCAGAGTAAGTTATGTCATCCCTGTGCAACTTCATTGTAACTTTTTCCATCATGAAACCAGACCCGGACTGAGATCGGCAATGTACCCAAGGATCAGTCTCTTTTTCCCTTTCAAACAAGAACGGATTTTCAATCACTAAGTCTTCCTTCAGGATTCCAAGTTGGTTTCGTGCATAGCCGAACAATTCTAAAAATGCATCATTGGCTTCCTCAATCACGCCATCGGTCACCCGTACCAAGTATTGCGGATGTTGCGACTGATCGATCAGCAAATTCAGCTCCAATCCCTTCATCATGCCCTCCTTTCCGTCCGGCGTTCCGGCTGTTATGGTTCCATTCCAGTTCCTGCGCCACAATCAATTGTTCCAATATAGCAGTGTCATTGTTTCTGGCAGCCTGTTCCATGCCGGGAATAATTTTTTGCACCATAAACGCCAATTGATCGTGAAAATCGGCGATACCATTTGTGTAGAGATTTTTGCGAAACAGGAAATTTACGAAATAGTTCTCTGCCAACCAGTTGGCTGGTCCGTCTTGCCTTGGCGGTTGCCTGCCCGCCGCAGCATCCAGCTCGGCATAGTTGGCCCGAAACAACCGATTCAATAAATCACCAAACTCCGCCGGCTCCTGCCATGCGCCGATCTGGCACAAGCTGCGCTGGACCAGGTCCAGCCGCCCAGTCAATGACAACTGCCGCGCCTGCAGCAGTTCAATCAAGTGGCCTTCCAGTTCAAAGTAATAACGCAGAATGCTTTGTGGCCGTTGTCCGGGATATACATGTCGAACAAAGTCAACCGGCAACGTTGAAATCGGCGAAGATTCGGCGCGCACAATCTTTAACGGCGCTTCCCGCAATGCCAGTTTGACTGCAGCCGGGCAACTGAAGCTGAGCGACAGTTCGATGCCGCGCTCCGTGTCCATCGGATAACGGGGAAACCACTGACAGACTGAATCAAGGTGCTCGTGTCCAGCTACCTGTTGTAGCCTGCATAATTTTTCTGCTGTGAGAAACCAGCAACCGCCGCTCTGACGCTTCGCTATCCGTGCGTATTCTCCCAGTTCCGCCGCACTGCCTAGTGGAATAAACGCCTTGGTAAACTCATCACTCTGTCCGGCCTGCTCAAACAATAGCTGATTACGCCGGTAACCTGCTTCATTGACTGTCACCAGCCAGTCGTTGTTACAGCAGGCGCCGCACTGATGGCAAGCAAAATCGGCGACAATATCCAGATAAACAAACATATCGCTCAACGCGGCTGGTTCCATTGATTCCACTGTTGCCACCAGCGGATCAGCTCGTCCATCGGCATCGGCCTGGCAAAATGATAGCCCTGCACCTCGTCGCAATGACGGGCCCGCAAAGCATTCAATTCGGCGGCGGTTTCCACACCTTCGGCGATAACCCGCAGATTTAGGTTGCCGGCCAGCCGAATGATCGTATCAACGATAGCCATGTTTGTCTGTGAAGCCAGCATCGCCCGGACAAAAGACTGGTCAATTTTAAGTTTGTCCAGCGGAAAACGGCTGAGATAGCCCAGGCTGGAATAGCCGGTGCCAAAATCGTCAATCGACAGCTTGCAGCCGATCGCCTTCAGTTTGTGCATAATATCGAGCGTGGCCGGCACATTGCGCATCATGATGCCTTCGGTAACTTCGATCTCCAAGAATGCTTCCATTCCATAGCGTTTGACCCGCCGCGATATTTTTTCCAAAAAAGTCGCTTCATAAAACTGAACGGCGGAAATATTGACTGCCATCGTAACCGGTGGCAATCCTGCTTTGGCCAGCTTTTGCCATTGCCGACAGGCTTCCACCAGAATCCAGTCGCCGAGCGGCACAATCAGGCCGCTCTCTTCCGCCAACGCAATGAATCGATTGGGGGGAATCAATCCTTCTTCCGGCTGATTCCAGCGCACCAGCGCTTCAATGCCAATCACCCGGTTTGTCCGCAAATCGATCTGCGGTTGAAAATGCAGCAACAGTTCATTGCGCTCCAACGCTTTTCGCAACAGGGTCTCTATCCGCAGCCGCTCCGAAACCATTGCATTCAACTCTGCCGTAAAGAACGTATATTGGTTGCGCCCAGTCTCTTTCGCATAGTTCATCGCCACATCGGCATTTTTAACCAAAGCGTCGCGATCTTTCCCATCGCCGGGAAAAACACTGATGCCAATACTGGCGGTCAGATTAAATTCCATTTCCCCAATATATAAGGGTTGGCGAAATGCATTAACGATTTTTTCCACTTTGGGCAACGCTGCACTGATCTCCTGAATATTGGGCAATACGACAACAAATTCATCGCCGCCCGGCCGGCTGAGCACATCGCCCTCATCAAGGCAGTCCTGCAGGCGTTGGGCCAGTTGCTGCAAAATCAGGTCTCCCATCGCATGCCCCAGTGAATCATTTACCACTTTGAACCGGTCGATATCGATCGACAGCACCATGACCTGCCGGCTCTGTCGGCGGGCCCGAACCAGAAAACGGTCCAGTTGTTCTGACAATAAGGTGCGATTGGGCAGTCCTGTCAATGCATCATGATGTACCAGGTAACGGATTCGTTCTTCAGCCGCCTTGCGCTCGCTGATGTCGGCAAATGTGGCGATATAGTGGGTGGTTTCTCCCTGGTCATTTTTAATCCGAGTGATTGTCAGGCCAATCGGAAACTCGCTGCCATCCTTGCGTCGATCCCATACTTCCCCCTGCCAGGTTCCTGCTGAATTAAGCGCAGCCCAAAACTCTGCATAAAAATTATGGTCATGACGGTTCGACTGTAATACCGCCGGACTCTTACCAACAATTTCCTCCTGCAAATAACCTGTCAATCGGGAAAACGCATCATTGACCGCCAGGATTTTGGGTGCCGCATCGGTGACAAACATCGCTTCACCACTGTTGCGAAACAAACCGTCCCAGATTTGCAGCTGCTGTTCGACTTTTTTGCGTTGAAAAAAGTTGCCCAATTGAATGCCGACACTGTCAAACAAAGCAATCGTTCCGGAATCGGGCGGCTGAATCCGGCGACTAAAAAACGCCAACGAACCGACAACTTCATTGCCGACAATCAACGGAAAACCAAAACCGGAGTGCAGTCCAATCGCCACTGCGGCATAACGGCGGGCAAAACGGACATGTTTTGTGATATCTTCGATCCAGGTCGGTTTTCCTTCGGCCCAGATCAGCCCGGGCATTCCCTCGCCTTTGGCAAAAGTCATTTTGCGGCTTAGTTCCTCGAAAGAAGCAAATCGCGGCGGATCATTACCCCAGCCCGAATGCCAAACCATTGTATCTTTAAGGTTGTCACGCATCCAAACTTCGCCATAGTCCCAGCCAAAGCGTTCACAGACAGTCTGGATAAAGCGGTTGACAGCCTCGGCAAAAGACGTACTCTCACCGAGCAGCCGAGACAAATCGTGATGCAACGCCAGACGGAATTGGGTCCGTTTCTGCTCGGTTATATCTTGGCCAAAACTAAGCGAACCGCTGATATTGCCATCATCGTCACGCAACAGATGGTTGCTCCACAAAATTCGTAAATGCTGTCCGGTCGCACTGATAGCCTCGACATCCGCCACCTGGGCGAATGGTTCGATTTCACCGGACATGATTGTGTGAAATCGTTCCATCATCAGCGAGATTTGCTCCGGCACAATTGTCAGCTCCAACCATGACCTTCCAATCAATGATTCGCCCGGTTTGCCGAAAACTTGCTCGACCCGCCGATTGGCATAAGTCACCCGTCCGCTGGTGTCCAGCGCCACAATAAACAACGTGTCATCATTCCACAGCTGCTTCATGTAGTGTTGCAGATTTCGCGATTCCATCTTGTCTTTCGCCCCTTTGGGTATTGTTCTGTTGCTCAGTTTTCAGTTGAGCGTCGGTTTGATCAGCTCCCAGCTGTCCAGTAACTCGCCATTTTGACCAAAGACACCAATTCGTAATGTTGCTCCATCCACTGTTACTGACAGGAAGATCGGCTGATTGACAGGGTTGAAGAATCGGTTGTTCCATGGTTTTTCGGCCACTGTTGAATAGGTCTTGGTGCCTGTCCGTCCGGTTGCCACATGCAATGTTCCTGACTGCGCATCTGTCAATGGTCCGCCGTCATAAAAAGGCCCTGAGTGAGCGTAAACATGGTCATGCGCCGTAAATACTACATCGACACGGTGACGATCAAAAACCGGTTCGAAAACTCGCCGCAGATTAGTATGAATTCCATCTGGCTTGTTGCCGTAAATTGGCCGATGCATGAACACCAACTTCCATCGTTTTGTTGTCGCCGCCAGGTCAGCCTCTAGCCAAAGCCGTTGTTGTTCCAGCATGTCGGGCAGAAACCGGGCCTGTTCCCCTGCCTGGCTGTCCAATATCACCAAGTGGACATCGCCATAGTCAAAAGAGTAAACTTGTCCGGCCAAATCCGATGGTCCGTTTTGCGGCAAGTTAAATTGAGCGGTAAAATATTCGGGCCTTGAAAAATGACGCTGCGGAGTATAACATTCATGGTTGCCGACAATCGGCAATATCGGCAGTGATTCCATCACCCCGGCCGTTGCGGCAAACCAGGCTTCCCATTCAGTATAATCCTGCCCAACGTCAACCAAATCGCCCATGCTGACAAAAAATGCTGCATCCGGATTACTTTGCGCCGCCTGGCGCAGTGTAGTGCGCCATACATCATAGTCAATGCTCTGGGAGTCCCCCATGATCAGGAATTTGAAGGGTTCCACCAGCAGTGGCGCCGTACGAAATTGATGAATATGGCTCCAGGTGCTCCCGTAGCCCACTTGGTAAGAATAACTGCTGCCCGGTTTTAGTCCGGTTAATGTAGCAGAATGAAGATTCATTTCACCGGTATTGACCTGCAACGGCTTTGTCACAGCCTGGATCAGTTGATATTGTGACGTCTGTCTGGCCGAGTTTGGTGATAGGCGCACTTGTCCGCCAGAAATACTGCTATCGGTCCGCCATGTGATCGTTTGTGTTGTCTGTGGATTTTGTAACCAAGTCAGTGTAATGTGGTCGGGTTGGCCGCCGGCAGCAGCAGTCACAAGAGTAATCTGCGCCGTCAGCAACAATATCAGACATACTCCGACCAGCCCCGTCAGCCAGTAAAGTCGAGGTCTAAGTCGCAATATCATCAGTAACTCCTCCGCCGAATTTTTGCATCCCGGTCAAAAATTGGCCGGGTAAAAATCCCCGTGTTGACGAACGGGGCTGTTTCACCGGCCAGCAGGACGAGGCATAGTGTTTTTTCACTAATAGCAGATCTTTAAACCTTGGTCACTACTACAATGCCGCTCTCAGTCACCGTATAGCCGCGTGCCCGATCGCGATCATGGTCGTAGCCAATTTCCGTCCCTTCAGGAATCCGCATATCTTCGTCGATAATCGCCCGTCTGATTTTAACGTTGCGGCCGGTTTCTACGTTATCGAACAGAATCGAATCTTCAATCAGACTGAAGCTGTTAATCTTACAACGCGGGCCGATGATGGAGCGCCGAACTGTGCTGCCACTGGTAATGCAGCCACCGCAGACATAAGAGCTGATGTTTTCGCCCCGCCGTCCTTCTTCGTCAAACACGGTTTTTGCCGGCGGCAGATTCCCCTGATTGGTCAGAATTGGCCAGCGGTAGTTATACAGGTTCAATTGCGGCGCCACGTTAACCAGATCCATATTAGCATCATAATAGGATTCAATCGTGCCGACGTCTTTCCAATAACCGCGTTCTTCCGGTTTCATGCCGGGAATCATGTTGTCGCCAAAGTTGTAGGTAAACACCCGGTCGCCTTTTTCCAACATCATCGGAATGATATGTTTGCCAAAGTCCAGGTCGTCATGTTTTTTCTTGCCTTCCTTAAGGACTTCTATCAATTTGCGGGTTGAAAAGATATAATTGCCCATTGAGGCAAAACAGGTTTCCCGTTCCGGAATCCGCTGCGGCTTCGCGGGTTTTTCCGCAAAGTCCGTCACGCGGAAATCTTCATCGACCGCAAAAATCCCAAACCGGGTTGCATCCTGCGCTGACACTTCCAGCGCCGCCACGGTAATGTCAGCCCGATTCATAATATGGTAGCCGATCATTTGGCTGACATCCATTTTGTAGATATGGTCACCGCCAAAAATCGCAATGTAATCGGCATCAGTAGCTTCTACAAAGTGCAGAAACTGATAAATTGCATCGGCAGTCCCTTTAAACCACTCTTCACTGTCACTGTTCGTTTCGGGTGAAATGGTGTCAAAAAATTCTCCATGCCCAATCAGACGCGACCAAAATTCTTTAATGTGTTTGTTCAGCGGATAAGCCCGGTATTGTGTCAGTACGTAAACTTTCTTAATGCCGGAGTTGAACAGATTACTCAAAACGAAGTCAATAATCTTGTACTTGCCGCCGAAAGATACACAGGGTTTGGGGCGATTGGTGGTAATCTGGCCCAGCCGTTCACCTTTGCCGCCGGCCAGAACCATGGCGATCGTGTTCCTGGTCACATTTCCCAACGAAAACATGTTTTTACCCCTTCCTCTATTTTGGCATTCCCTTACTGTTCATCTATAGTATTTATTTGACCTGCAACGAAGAATTCCTTTTTTCCGGGCCGGTCTTTCTTGCGGCAGGAATCATTCAACCAATATGGAATTTAACCAATATCACAATCAGACAATATCTGCAGTGAAGATTTCCGGAGGTGTTGGGTTTGATATTGACCTTGCATCAGGCAAAAGGCCCGCTAACGCAGGCGAGCCTGAAGTTTTTTTATCAAATTCTCGATCAGGCCCGGGACATCATTTGGGTCGTCCAGGCCAACGGAAAAATTCTCTATGCCAACCAGGCCGCGATTAAAACTTACGGCTACACCCTCGACGAATTACTGCAGATGACCGTTCTTGATTTGCGCGCCAAAGAAACTGCCCATCTTGTCACCGACCAACTTCAAGCAGCGCTCACCGCCGGCACATTGTTCCGAACCCAACATCGCCGTAAAAATGGCGATGTATTTCCAGTCGAGGTCAGTGCAAAAAAACTGGAATTGGCCGGAGTTCAGGCTGGGGTCAGTGTTATTCGCGACATCAGTGACATAGTCGCCATTGAACAACTCTTGATCGACAACGAACAAAAACAACAAGCTTTGAATGAAGAGTTGACCGCGGCCAACGAAGAACTCACCGCCAGCAACGAAGAACTCACCGCACTCAACGAAGAACTGACGGCATCTGAAGAAGAACTGCGGTCGCAATTTTGCCTGCTGCAGGAAAAAGAAGCACAAATTAGTCGGCAAAATGCCTTATTAACCTCTTTACATGAAACAGCGCTTGGACTGATGTGTCAGCGCGATACCAACGAACTGCTATCGATGATTATTGCCGGGGCAGCCAAACTGAGTGGTACCGACCACGGTTTCCTCTACGTCTTCGACAAAGAACGCCAAATATTTCGCCGCACGCAGGGAACCGGCATTTATCGGGATGATATTGGCCGGGAAATTGATGCTGATCAGGGGATTGTCGGCCAGGTCAAAAAAACTGGGCAGCCGGTTGTCGTCCCCAACTATGCAGAATGGAAGCGCCAACACCCTCAATCGACTCAGTTTGATGCCATAAAAACCGTACTTCAGGTTCCGCTAAAGGCAAATGGCGAAGTCATCGGTACCATCGGGCTGGCACATTGCGAAACAGATCAATTTTTCGGCGTAGAAGAAATTGATATTCTGAGCAGATTTGCCGAACTCGCTTCGTTAGCATTAGCCAATGCCATATTAATGGACTCTTACCAACACGAGCTGCGGGAACGACAGCTTGCTGAAGCATCGTTGCTGAAGTCGCAAGCCACCAAACAGGCGATGCTACGTGCAATTCCTGACTTAATGTTCATGTTCAACAAGATAGGGACCATCCTTGATTTCAAAGCCGGCCCTGATCCGCTGCTAGTTCCGCCGGAAGTTTTTTTAGGCCGGAATATTGAAGATGTTTTTCCCGCTGAACTGGTGGAATTGACCATGCGCAATCTGAAACGGGTTCTTGAAACCAAATCTGTGCAGGTTTTCGAATATCAACTGAATTCTAATGGAAAAATCGAGTACTATGAGGCACGGTTTTCCCCTAATGGTGACGATGAAGTTCTGGCGATCTGCCGTAACATCACCGAACGAACCTTGATGGAGAGCCAATTGAAACATCTCAGCCTTCATGATGCCTTGACAGGTCTATATAACCGAACTTTTTTTGAAGAGGAAATGCGCCGCCTGGAAAAACAAAGGGATGGAGTAGCTGGACTACTCATCTGTGATGTGGATGGGCTAAAAATCATCAACGACTCTCTCGGACACAACGCTGGCGATGCAATCCTAAAAGATGTCGCCGATATTTTGCGGTTGGTTTTCCGCGCCGGCGATGTGATTGCAAGAATCGGCGGCGATGAATTCGTGGTATTGCTCAATACCAACTCAACGCGAATCTTTGAAAATGCCTGTCGTCGCATCAAACACCAAATTACTGCCTACAATGCCAAAAATCCGATGCCGATCAGCCTTTCGGTAGGTTTTGCACTGTCACGCCAGTCGCCGCCGGACATGAATCTCTTGTTCAAAGAAGCAGACAACAATATGTATCGGGAAAAACTTCACCAAAAACTCAGCGCACGCAGTGCGATTGTTCAGGGATTGATCAAAGCGCTGGAGGCCCGAGACTTTATTACCGAAGGACACGGCGACCGTTTGCAGGCATTAGCCGAATTATTCGCCCGCAAACTAGGGATTCCTGAGCGCAGTCTGCCTGATCTGCGACTGTTTGCCCATTTTCACGACATCGGCAAAGTCGGCATCCCTGACAATATTTTATTTAAACCAGACGCTTTGGATGCCGAAGAGTGGAAAATCATGAAACAGCACTGCGAAATAGGTCATCGCATCGCCATGTCCACCCCTGACTTAGCGCCAATCGCCAATTGGATTCTGAAACACCAGGAATGGTGGAACGGCAAAGGATACCCGCTTGGTCTAAAAGGCGAAGCGATTCCTTTGGAGTGTCGGCTTTTATCAATTACCGACGCCTTTGACGCCATGACCAACGACCGACCATACCGCAAAGCAATGCCGGTCCAAGCCGCCCTGGCGGAACTGCGTCGCTGCGCCGGCAGTCAGTTTGATCCGGCTCTGGTCGATCAATTTGTCACTATGGTTGAACAAAACGCCCTACATTGATCCCCTGCGGGATTAAGATTTGCGCGATGCCCACAGCCCGCTGCCGACAATCATAGCTCCACCGATAACATGGGCCTGGCCGATTGGCTCACCAAGGGACCATGAGCCCAATAAGGCTCCGTATAGCGGCAAGGTATTGTAAAACACCATCGCCCCGCTGGCTCCCAAATGGGCCACACCTTGGTTCCAAGCATAAAAACCAATGGCGGCGGGACCAATCCCGAGGTAGGTCACAACCGCCAGCAATTTATAGCTAACCACAATCGGGGCTGTATAGATTTCCCAGATAGCCAGGATCCAGAGCACAGGAAGCCCGAGAAAAATTGACCAGGCAGTAGCTGCAACAGCCGGAATCAATCGCGTCACACGACTGGATAATACGGAATACAGCCCCCATGTCGCTACAGCGATCAGGACCAAGATATCGCCCCGATTATATTGCGCCTGTTGCCAAAATTCCCACGACCCGCCGGAAATTAGATATAATACGCCTAAAAGCGCCACAACGGCGCCGCTGATCTGGCGCCACGACATCGGTTCCCTGATTAGCATCGCCGCCAATAACCCGGTCAATAACGGACCGGTCCCGTTGATGATGGTGCCATTGATCGCTGTAGTATAGTGCAACCCCAGATATAGCAGCGGTGAAAACAGCAGTACTCCAGCCAATGTCATGCCGGCAAGCAGCCAGATCAATGAACCCGAAGGCCGTTGCAGCTTTGGCGACTGTTTCAACAAGATGATAAAAAACAATGCGGCGATCGTAAAGCGTGCCGCAGAAAGCG
The DNA here is from genome assembly GCA_964386615.1 of uncultured Veillonellaceae bacterium. GTDB lineage: Bacteria > Bacillota > Negativicutes > UBA1444 > UBA1444 > UBA1444. Next base: position 15,310 of record CAYLSL010000016.1, on the reverse strand, counting down.
TAATGGGGCCGATATCGTCCCGAACCATTCGGCCGATAACCATATTGGAAGCCCAAACCAATGTAGCCAGATTCACATAACCGATCCCGGCCCAGCGCCTTGCTTTTTCTTTGTCCATCGTTCCAGCTCCATTCCTGCCTATTTCCGTTGTACGGCTCGCCAATTTATCTGCAAAAATCAGCCAGGGGAGTGTTAGTAAAACACTCCCCTGTTTAGCTTTGGTCCCTATTCACATTATAGCGCAGCAAATCAACCGACCGCTATTACAATTTGATAAAGTTCGTCGATCGGGTTGAGGTTGCCGGTGGCGCTGGCGCTAAATTCCGGTCGCTTATCTTGAGAGCATCTTCCGGCCGCATCCAAGGCAGTCCTTGAATAGCACTGGTTTCTTCATGGGTCAAAATCCCATCATAGGTGGTCAGGCTGCGACGGATATAGCCATCGTTGACACAGGCTTCAGCCAGCCCGTTATTCATGATGTTCAGGAACATCGGCAGCGCCTCCGCCGCAATTACGACAGACGTCGAATGCGCCACGGCGCTGGGGATATTGCTTACGCAATAATGAACGACACCATTTACAACATAGCGGGGATTGTCGTGCGACGTCTCATGGCTCGATTCAATTGCCCCCGGATCGTCATTGCTGATGTCAACAAGGACTGACCCCGGCTCCATCAACTTCAGCATCTCCTTGGTAATCAGAAAATCTTTTCTTTGCTTTGGCCAACGGACGCAGTTGATCACCATATCGGTCGTGGGCAGGACTTGTTGGATCGCTTCTTTGGTGCAATACAAGGTGTTGATGTCGTTTCCATAGGTTCTGCGGATATCCTGCATCACGCCTAGGTTCACATCCATCAATGTAATGGATGCACCTAAATCATGCAGGATTTCCAGAGCACCTCTGCCAACGATCCCGCCGCCCAAAATCAATACGTTCATCCCTGGAGCGCCAGCAAAGCCGCTGACAAATTTCCCTTTGCCGCCGTTAATCGTCAGCATCGATTCCAGGCCAAACAAAGCGCCTTGTTTACCCGCCGCTTCACAATTCGGCGAACCATTGCGATGACTGTCTTCGGCGGTTATCGCCGTCACTTTTTTCTTTAACAGCGCCTGCACCTCTTCCGGATGCGCCGCCGGATGGATGCAACAGTATACAATCTGCCCTTCCCTGAGTAGTTCGTATTCCGGCTCCTCGATTTCTTTGACTTTCACGACAAAATCGCATTGGCGATAAATCTCTTCGGCAGAATTGCACAGTTCCGCTCCGGCTTTTTGATATGCCTGATCAGCAAACCCAGCCGCCTGGCCGCAGCCGCTCTGTACATAAACCTTATGACCGTTCTCGATGACCGTCGCCACTTCGAGTGGAGTCAACATAACCCGGTTTTCGCCATGCTTGATGTCTTTCAATACGCCTAGAATCATTTTATTTTTCACCCTCCTGACTGCATAATGTGCACGCAACAAAATGTCCCGTGGCTACTTCCTGCAACTCAATGTCGCGTCCCGTGCATTTTTCTGAAACATAATCGCAGCGGGCCGCAAACCGGCAACCCGGCTTGACATTGATCGGACTGGAGATTTCTCCCTTAATTAGCACAAATTCTTCATCCCGTTTGGTAATATCAGGCTCAGGGATCGCCGACAATAACGCTTTTGTATAGGGATGCAGCGGATTGGTGAACAGTTCGTCCGACGCGGCCATTTCGACACATTTTCCCAGATACATGACCATGATCTTGTTGGAAATATGCTTTACTACACTCAAATCGTGCGTAACGAACATATAGGTCAGCCCCAGTTCGTCGGCCAAATCCATCAGCAAATTTAAAATTTGCGCCTGAATCGAAACGTCCAGGGCCGATACCGGTTCGTCGCATACAATGAATTTCGGATTCAGCGACAAAGCGCGGGCTATGCCAATGCGCTGGCGGCGACCGCCGTCCAGTTCATGCGGATACGAATTGGCATATCGCCTGGCGAGGCCCACCAAGTCCATCAATTCAGCCGCCCTGTTATAAATAGCGCCTTTGCTCGGAAAGGTATTGTGAATGAACATATACTCGGCAATAACTTCAACGACGGACTTGCGCGGATCAATGCTGGAATACGGGTCCTGAAAGATGATTTGCAAGTCTTTTCTAAGTTCGCGCATTTTTCCCGACTTTAGTTTTGTAATGTCAACGCCGTTATACAGGATCTGCCCTGATGTCGGTTCGATTAACCGCAGGATCGTTCTGCCCAGTGTACTCTTGCCGCAGCCAGATTCGCCGACCACACCGATCGTTTCGCCAGAATAAACTTTCATATTGATACCGTCCACCGCATGCAGAAGCGCGCCGCCGTTCAACTTAAACAGTTTTTTCAAGTTGACGGTTTCAATCAGGGGTGTTCTTACAGAATCCATCTTATTCTCCCTCCTGCGGCGCCGACACGACGGACGAATCGACAAAAAGGTGGCAAAGCAGTGTATGCGTGCCTTCGGTTACCTGTTTCGGGCGTTCCTTGATGCAGATATCCATGCAATGTTGACAACGCGGCGCAAAACAACAGCCTTTAGGCAAATTGGACGGGTCCGGCATCAACCCTTGAATCGGTTTCAAACGGGTTGACCGGGTGTCCAAACTGGGAATGGAATCAAACAGACCTTGTGTGTAAGGATGGCGTTTTTCTCCTGTAAACAAGTCAAATACCGTGCCGGATTCGACAATTTGTCCGGCATACATTACGGCCACATCATCGCAAATCTTGGCAACGATCCCCAAATCGTGCGTAATCATCAACATGGATGTGCCAATCCGGTCCCGCAATTCTCTGATCATCATCAATACTTGGGCCTGAATGGTGACATCCAGCGCAGTGGTCGGTTCATCGGCAATCAACAGATCCGGTTCGCAAACCAGTGCCATGGCGATGACAACCCTTTGCTTCATGCCGCCGGAAAACTGATGCGGATATTCGTTTTTGCGACTGGGCAGGATGCCTACCATCGAAAGCGCCGTTTCCACCCGCTTATCGACTTCGTCGTTACTTAGATTCGCATTGTGCAGCTTGATCGCTTCGGCGATCTGTTCCCGTACCGTCATCACAGGGTTAAGACTGGTCATCGGATCCTGAAATACCATTGCGATCCGATTACCTCTTACTTTGCGCATTTCTAGCGGTGACAACTTCAACAGTTCTTGCCCGGCGAAATGGATTTCACCGCTAAGAATCTTGCCAGTTTTCTCCGGCAACAGACGCATAATCGAAAGTGCTGTTGTTGTTTTGCCGGCGCCGGTTTCCCCCACCAAACCGAGAGTTTTCCCTTTATTGATCTTTAAATCAATTCCGTTGATCGCTTCGACGGTTTCCAAATCGGTTTTATAAATAACCCGCAGGTTATTTATATCTAAAATCAAATCATTATTCATATACTACATCCTTCTCCCATGCAGCGCTATGACTTCAATTTCGGGTCCAGCGCGTCACGCAGACCGTCACCGATTAGGTTAATCGAAGAAGCTGACACCACAATTGCCACAGCTGGAAAAAACATCAGATGGGGCGCTGCCCGCATGAACTCTCGCGCCTCGGCCAGCATCAATCCCCACGCCGGAGCGGGCGGCGGCATGCCAAGCCCCAGAAAACTCAGCGTCGATTCATAAAGGATGATTTTGGCGACATTCAAGGTGGTGTTAACGATGATTACACCCATTGCATTCGGCAGAATGTGGGAAAGGATAATTCGGGTACTACCGGACCCGCCGGCTTTGGCAGCTTCGACATAATCCTGTTCGGCAAGATTCAAAACCTGAGAACGCACCAATCGCACATAGTTGGTAAAATAGGCTAATGTAAGGGCGATCAGCAAATTTTGGAAATTTGCTCCCAACGCAAATACCACTGCCATAGTAAACAAAATATCCGGAATCGACATAAAAATATCTAGCGAACGCATAATCACCCCATCGACTTTACCGCCGAAGTAGCCTGCGATCGCCCCTAACGAGCTGCCGAGCACGCAAGAGCTCAGCGTTGCCAGCAAAGCAACCAGCAATGAGGTTCGTCCACCGTACAGAACTCGGGCAAATACATCGCGGCCATACGAATCGGTGCCGAATATGTGGTCAGCTGAAGGTGGCTGGTTAATTTGGGAAAAGACCCCTTTGGTCGCCGCTGTATAAGGAACAATGAAATTCGCACCGGCAAGCAGGACCAGGATGAACGAGAACAAGACCAGGCCGATGAGTGCGCCTTTGTTTTTCTTATAGCGACGCCAGACTTCTTTCGTTTGACTCTGTTTTTTGAACACTACTTTTTCAATAGTCTGGTCAGCGACTTGCGACATGCCATTTTCCATGAAATCACCCCTTAACTCTCGCATACTTGGCTCTGATACGCGGATCGATATAAGCGTAAATCAAGTCAACCAACAGCATTACCACAGTAAAGCAGACCGAAATCAAGATGGTACCGGCAATAATAACCGGTTCATCTTTGTAGGTAATCCGGTCGACAATCAAACTGCCAATACCGGGAATCGAAAACAGTTTCTCGGCAACAACTGCGCCACAAATCAGATTGCCCAAACTCATGCCGACATTAGTCACAACAGGCAACAACGCATTATGCAAAGCATGTTTCCAAATCACCGTATGCTCGGAAGCCCCTTTTGCCCTTGCGGTCCGCACGTAATCCTGACGGATCGATTCCAGCATGGAAGATTTGGTAAAGCGCAAATTGAATGCAGCAGGTGGAATGGAAACAGCAAGCGCCGGCATGATATAGCTTTTGAAAGATTCAATGCCATAAGAAGGAAACCAGTTCAAATGCAAAGAAAATGTGTACAAGAGCAGCATCCCCAGAACAAACGATGGAATCGCTGCAATAAAAAAAGCAACCAAAGAGGGAATCGTATCCCAAAGCGAGTATTGTCGCACCGCCGTATAAATACCAAACGGGATGCCAATAAGTGAGGATAAGATTATGCCGATAAAAGCCAAACTGATCGTGACTTTATATCTTGGCCAGATTTCTTCGAATACCGATTGTTTGGTGAAATATGATACGCCAAAATCTTGCTCGAACACCATTTTATAAACATAACGTACATATTTTTCCAAAAACGGCAAGTCATAGCCAAGCTGACGATTCAACTCGTCAACCTGTGCTTGCGATGCCGCGTCGCCGAGCAGAATTCTGGCTGGATCGCCCGGAGTCATGCTCATTACTAAAAAAAGAATAAAAATTACGCCCAACACGGAAGGAATCAAAAACAGCAACCTGTTAATGACATATCTATACATTTTTCTGCCTCCTCACATGGCACAGGACGCTAGGAAATCACCTTAGAAAAATTCCCACCCAATCCGGGTTCAAAATTCAGGCTGTCTTTGATCAAGACAGCCTGAATTTTGATTAAGATTGGCAAACTGCTACTTTTTCCAGGAAAAAGCTTTCACTTTGTAGATTGTCGGCACAGGTTTGCCGATGTTGAGGTCTTTGGCCCACACAATGGCAACCGGACGATGGAGCAGCGGATCGATGGTCGCTGTATCCATCACGATTTTCCATAATTCGGTGTAGTGTTTCAGGCGTTCGTTATTTTCCGATGCCGCGGCGCCCAGTTCGACCAGTTTCTCGATCCGCTGCCAGTCAAATTTGCCGTCTTTGTACTTGACCAGGTACATGCCTTTGGATTCGCTGTGAACTTGTTGACGGATATTGTTGAAGTCAAAGTTATTTGAATCGGAGAAAACAGCCAGGTCATAGTTTTGTGCATACATTTTCGGTGTGATGATTGCGTTTTCAGCAATTTGAACATTGGCTTTAATACCGACATCAGCCAGATTCGACTGAATAACCTGCGCGATGATCCCGTTAAAGGATGTTGGCGAAGGATAGGAAATGATCGTGCCAACCTCTACTCCATTGGGAAACCCAGCTTCTTTGAGCAATTCCTTGGCTTTTGCCGGATTGAATTTGTATGTTTCGAACCCGGTTTCCGGCGAAGTCGGCACATACTCATGCGGCATGTAGGTTACTGCCGGCGTACCATGCCCAGCCGCCATTGCCTTGTTGATATCATCCTTATTGATCGCGTAGAAAATAGCCTGACGAACTTTGTCATTGGCAAGAACGCCATTGTTGGTCGGTGATTGGTAATTGACAGCCATAAAGTGAATATTGTTGCCCTTGATCATGGCGTTATTTTCCGGGCCGGCTTTCTCTTTCAAGCTATTCCAGTTCGACAGGGCGACATCTTCCAGATAGTCAAGTTCTTTGTTGTGGAAAGCCACTTGCACCGCAGCGTCGTCGGAAATTACCCGATACTCGAGTTTCTTGATGTTCGGTGCACCGCCCCAATATCCATCAAAAGCCTGCAATTTGACGCCGGTGGCGACATTGTATTCGGTTGGGTAGTACGGCCCGGTTCCAGCCTTGCTCGGTACCGTGCCAAATTTATCGCCGAGTGATGTCACTTCTTTTTCGTTTATAATTTTGAGCGAGTAGAATGTGTGCAAAATCGGCGCGTAGGCTTCGGACAAGGTGATCTTGACCGTAGAATCGTTCACAGCCGACACGTCTTTGATTTTGGCGGTCAGATAGCCGAATCTGGGGTCCTTCTTGGCGCGGTTGTAAGTGAAAACGACATCGGATGCCTTCAGCGGCTCGCCGTTTTGGAATTTTACGCCCTCACGCAACGTTATCGTGTATTCTTTCTTATCGGCGCTTAGTTTAACGTCTTTGGCCAGTTCCATGTAATAACCGTTTTTGGATTCATCAATCCCATAAAGTCCTTCATAAATTTGGGTCCAAACTTTCATATCGCGCAGCGCGGTAGTGTGTTGAGGATTCAAGGAAGCGAGAGAGGACGGAAGTCGAAGTTTCAAGACCTTGTCGCCGCCTGATGCGGCTGGCGCCGGGCTGCTGGGCCCAGATGAGCAACCTGTTAGTGCAAGACAAGCAATAAGGACCATCAGGACAAATACTAGGCTTCTTTTTTTCACTTTCTTATCCCCTTTATTATTGATTTTTCTGCCAGCTTTGACAGGTTGACCCAGGTCATCATTTCAAACTTTCAGCTAAATGATTTGTATTAAGTATATTTCGTTATTTTTACAACGTCAATGATATTTTTGTTATTTTTGCAACATTGTCACATTTGTATTTGGATCACCAAGCCATATTATTCATGCCACAAATGCAAAGGAAGCACAGATTGCTCTGTGCTTCCTTTGCAAGCAAAAAACTTATTCACTCAAAATCATTGGGGCGATGTTCTCCTTCAGCCACCCAAGCTTCCAGCAGACTATAAGCAACAGCCAGCACCACTGGCCCGACGAACACGCCAATGATGCCCAGTGTCATTAATCCGCCGATAACGCCCGGCAATACGACAAAGATAGACAGATCCACGCTTTTACGGATCAGCATTGGTCGTAACACATTATCGATCGGCGTTACCAGCACCGTCCAGATCGCAAGAAATATTGCCCAACCGGTCGCATCGCTCCAAAACAGCCAAATGGCCGCTGGAACCAGTACGGGAGAAGGTCCCAGCTGGGCCAGACATAGGATAAACATCAGCGCAGTAAGCAAAAGAACCGCCGGAACGCCAGCAATGGCCAAACCAATTCCAGCAGCCGCCGACTGAGCAACAGCGGTCACCACGACCCCCAGCGCCAAGCCGCGAACTGATTTCGCAGCCAATATAACCACAGTTTCGCCACGTTCACCAGCCAAACGCCTGGCAAACCGCAATACGCCTTGCGCAGCAATCTCACCCGTGGAGTATAGCACACCGGCAATAATCACGGTTAACAAAAAGTCCAGTAAAAGTTTACCCGGGTTTCCGGCCTGATTGAACAACCAGAGTAAGATCTCCTTGATATACGGCGCCACTTTTCCCGCCAGTCCAACCGTGCCGGCGGTATTAATTTCATGCCAGATTTCTGCAGCCTGAGGCCCTACCAGCGGAATTGATTCAAGCCATTCTGGCGGCGGCAATACGGCCAGGCGGCTCAGCGCTTCAATCCACTGGATGATCCGGTCTGTATTGGCCAGTATAATGCCCACTGCAGTAACCAACGGCGCCAAGACAAGCAAGGTCAGAAGAAGCGTCATCGTCACCACGGCCAAGCTTCGTTTTCCGCGCAACCATGCTTCCAGACGCAGAAGAATCGGCCAGGTCGCCGACACAATCATGCTAGCCCACAACAGTGGCAGCAAAAATGGCCGGACAATCCAAAAGGCAGCGACAATCAGCATGCCAATCGACAAGACCGATAACGTGGTTCGCGTGATATCGTTATAGTTTGCGTTATGTTTCAATGTCAGCCTCCCTGATATTGCTCGACCGACTAATCGATGACTTTGCCGAATGCCAATCGTTTCGGCGCAATATGGATATTCAGTTTCTTTTGCAGCAGTACAATGAGTTTTTCTTCCGACCGGTCAACGAGAGACACCGTCAGTCCGGAACTCCCGGCCCGCCCGGTCCGTCCGGCACGATGCTGATAGGCATGGGGGTCTTCCGGGATCTCAAGGTTGATTACACAGGCAATGTTGGAAATATCCAAGCCGCGGGCCGCCAAATCCGACGCGACCAACACCTGGACCCTGCCATCACGAAAGGCTTCCATGGCGCCCTGCCGATCCTTTTTGACCGCACTGCCATGAATTCCGGCAGCCGTCACTCCGTGATGACAAAGTTTCGCTACTGTTTCTTCAATAGCGGCACTGGTATTGATGAATGCCAGGACGCGCTTGACTTTCAAACTGGCCAGCAGCTTGCGTAAAAACTCAATTTTGTCGCGGGACTCGACTAAAAAGAGCCAATGGTCAATCTGCTGCGGAACTGCGGATGATTCGCTGATTGCAACCATTACTGGCGCTTGCGTCAATTCACTGGCTTTCGCCAGGGCTGCCGGCGGGATTGTCGCCGAAAACAACATCAACTGGCGATCCTTTTGTGTGGCCTTGATAATTGCCGTCACAGCAGTCCGGTGGTTTTCATCCATCAGGCGGTCTGCTTCATCCAGCACGATGGTTTTAACGGTCTGGGCATTTATCTTGCGTTTTTGGATCAATTCCAGAATCCGACCGCTGGAGCCTACGACAAGATGCGGTCGTTCTTTCATTTTATCAATCTGACGGGCAATATTGACATCGCCAATGATAACCGCCGTTGTCACTGGTACAGACGAATTCTCAGCCAGTTGTTGCGCTTGGCGGAATATTTGCATGGCCAGTTCATGGGTCGGCGCCAGTACGATGGCCTGGGTTTCACGCTTTGCCGGATCAATTTTTTGAAAGACCGGCAGTAAAAAAGCCAATGTTTTGCCTGTACCTGTTGCAGATTGTCCAATGATATCCCGCCCGGCCAACGCTGCGGGAATCACTTCCTCTTGCACCTTGGTCGGATTGCAGATACCGGCCTTTTCCAGCCCCAGGACCAGCGCGTTGCTGATTCCCATTTCGATAAAGGTCCGTTCGTTCATGTCTTCTCCTATACCTGAAAGCATGAATAATCAGTCAGGTTCACTATTATTTCATTGAGCCGCCCGCCAACGCTAGTTTGATGTTCTCATCACCAAGGTGTGAAACATTTTATCATGCAGACCTTGTTTTCGGGTGGTAAAAGCGATCATTACCATGCCCAACCCCAAGAGCAGTACTGACAAAATCTTGGCAAAGTACCGCCGTGTCGCCCGCCCGACTGTGATACGCCTTCCCTGCTCGTCGGTAACGATGAGTCCCAACGCTTTCTTTCCTGGCGATCCCATCCAGTTCGAGCTTTCAAACACCGCAAAATACATCCAGCTGATTGCAATGCTCATGATGTTGGTTGAATGGTCGCCGATCCCCATTGCTGCTAGCACCTGGGTTGCTGGAAAGGTGATGGCGCCAAGAATCAAAGCATCAATAATGTAGGCAACCAGTCGAATCCAGAACCCTGCATAACGCGATGGTTCTGGGAATACCGGTGAATCAGTCATTTCCACTGAAAAAAATCCTCCCTATAACAACTATTTTCTATTTTTACAAAGGGTTTTAGTCAATACATATGAGCGGTTGCCCGTGTTTAACCCGGCTGTTTTTTTTCACAAATACTTCCCTAACAATGCCATCGCGGTCACTTAACACGGGATTCTCCATTTTCAGAATCAATATGATGGCCAGAACCTGGCCTTTTTGCACCGTGTCCCCGGCCGAAACATTGATTGTCGTGAGATATCCGTCGAGCGGCGCTTTAATCGTTTTCAAGCAGAACCTCCAAATCGTTGATACCATGATGGTACTATAAAACTGTAGGAACACGCAAGAAAATGACAGACGCGTGGTAAAAATGCTACAATAGAATCAAGTTTGCGAAAAAATTAAGAAATCGAGGCGCCGCACCATGTTCGATAATATTCGCAGTGTGGGAATCGCCGCCATGTTGCTGGCCCTGACCCGCACCATGCAGGATGAAGAATGCGTCAAAAAAATGTTGAATGACCAGGGTTTTCGTTATGTCGTCACTGAAGTTGGCGGGAATTCTGCCATGTCCGAATTTCAGATGAAGACAACTAAAGCAGTCATCGGGGCTTGCATGAACACCGGCCTGTTCACAAAAACGCCAACCAACTATCATGCATTGCTGCATGCAACGGATGAAGCCAAACGGGGCATTATGGTCAACGTCGCAAGCAGCGCTAGTGTGGCGGTAAAAATTGCTGTGGTTCGCGATACGCATTGGGTGGCTGTTGCCATGTTTGGCGAATCGGCCCTGCATCCGCTGACTAACCATGATCGAGCTGGACTGGGCGTCATGCATATTGGGGCGGATACTTGTTAAGACTTGAATTTCAGCCAGCCTTATGCTAAAATGTAGAAGTCTTCATTGAGAGTATTAGTGCAAGAGGGTTAGCGCGTCTTCGTTTCTGCTGTTACATCATGATTTCATCTACAATTTGTATATCAAAATATTGAGTGTTTGAGAGACAGAGAGGATTTATTCCTGGCTGTCTTTTTTTTGCAGATACTTTCATTTATTTTTGAAGCAAAGGGGGAATTTTACATATCCATATTGAATTAGAGTATTGGTTTCTCTCAGCAACAACACTAGCGCACAAATTCATAATTAATAAATGAAGGAGAGATTTTCATGAAACCATTAGAGGGATTAAAAGTTCTGGATCTGAGCCGGGTATTGGCAGGACCTTATTGCACGATGATGCTGGCCGACTACGGCGCAAACATCATTAAGATCGAGCCTCCGAAAGTCGGTGATGATTCACGGGCCTTCGGACCGTTTGTCGGCAAGGAAAGCGCTTATTTCATGAGCTTGAACCGCAACAAGCGTTCGATGACCCTCAATTTCAAAAACCAGGCCGAAATCGACGTATTCAAGGAAATGGTCAAACAGGCCGACGTCGTGGTCGAGAATTATCGTCCGGGTACGATGGAAAAATTCGGTCTTGGCTATGATGAATTGGTCAAAATCAATCCTAAAATCATTTATGCCGCCTGCTCCGGCTTCGGCCACAGCGGCCCTTACCAGTATAAACCGGCCTACGACATTATCGTCCAAGCCATGGGCGGTATCATGAGCATCACCGGTCCGGAAGGCGGCGAACCTTCACGGGTTGGCGCATCTGTCGGCGATATCATTGCCGGCATGTTTACCGCCTATGGTGTCATGATGGCGCTGTACCACCGGGAAAAAACCGGCGAAGGCCAAAAGGTCGACGTCGGAATGCTGGACTGCCAGGTAGCAGTACTGGAAAATGCGATCGCCCGTTATGTCACTTCCGGCAGCGTACCGGTTCCACTTGGCAATCGTCACCCTTCGATCACTCCATTTGCTTCCTTCACCGCCAAAGACGGCCACCTCATCGTCGGCGCCGGTAACGATCGTCTATGGGAAAAATTGTGCAACATTCTGGAAAGACCGGATTTGCTCACTGACCCCCGGTTCAACAACAACAACAACCGCACCGCCCATGTCAAGGAATTGACTGCGATTTTAAATGAAATTTTCTCCCACAAAACCATCAACGAATGGCTGGTCGTGCTAGAAGAAGCCGAACTGCCTTGTGCCCCGATCAACACCATCGAAAAAATCGTCAACGATCCGCAAATCAAAGCCCGCGATATGATCGTGGAGGTCGAACACCCAGTGGCAGGGCATTTGAAAATGGCCGGCATGCCGGTAAAAATGTCGCTCACACCCGGTGCTGTCGAACGGCCGGCGCCGCTGCTCGGTCAACACACGGCCGAGTTGCTGAAAGAAGTGCTCGGCTGGGACGAGGCAAAAACAGCCGCGTTCTTTGCTGACAAATAGTCTTTTGAAAATAATATAAGAAACAAGGGGCTGTTTCAAAAATAATTGAAACAGCCCCTTGTTTTTCGTGCGTCTAAATTTTCGCCAACAGCCGGGCCACAATCAGTCCCAATTGCAGCTGGAACTGATCCCGTGTATTCTCCGGGTCCAGGCCGCAAATCTCACGAATTCTGCCCAAACGGTACTTCAGCGTATGCCGGTGAATAAACAACTTACTTGCCGTTTCCTTCAACCCGTTGTTGCAACGGATGAACGCTTCGAGAGTAGGAATCAGCTGGCTGTTGTGCTGAATATCGTAAGCGATGACTGCGGAAACCGTATTTGTATAAAACGCAAGCAATTCTACCTCATTGGCGGCGCCGGCGAACAAGATATAAGGCCCCAGTTCTTCGTAAAACAAAACATACTCTTTGCTACGCAAACGGTCACCGATTGCCAGCACCTGCTCCGCTTCCCGGAAACTTTTCGCCATATCCGCTAATTGTTTATAAGCACGACCAATCCCAATCGCAGTGCTAATTGCAGTTTCTGCTGCAATTATTTTACGCAACTCCGTTGCGATTTGCGTCAATTCTCCCCTGCCGCCGTCTTGAGCGTTATCCCGGTCAATCTGAATCAAAAGGATTAGTTTGTTATTTTTATATTTGAGCAGGGCCTGCTTCTGATAAGTATGCAAAGAAAAACGGACCAATGAAAACACGCGCTGTTTAGTATCTTGAAAATGCGCTTCACTGATATTTTGACTGGTATTCAGATTGCCAAACTGCAAGATCAGAACGGCGAATTTTTTCTCGAGATTGAAGCCAAGATAATTTGCCCGACGTCTTAATATGGTATCAGTAATGATAGCATTTTCCAGCAAGTCGTCGATGAAATCGCCCTTAACCCGTTCTTCGGTCTCCCATACCGCTTTTTCCTTCAATATCTCCAACGTGCTAATTGTTGCCGCTGAAGCAATCGCGGTCTTCTCCATCTCAGCCAGCGTCTGTTTGGCTGTCAGAACCGACAGATAGCCATACACTTCCTGTCCAACTGCAAGCGGGTAGAGAAATTGGTCGGGACTGTCCGGTGTCGAACAGGCGTCAATCGCAATAAGATTTTGTTCCGGACAAAGCAACTGCTGTTTTTTAAGCGCCAGATATTCAGCCTGCATTTTCTCTGGCTGCAAGCTAGCCTCATGTTCCGCCGTCCGGGCTGAAGCCAGCAAATTATAATGCGTATCCATGATTCGCACCGGCGCATCCAACAACTCGGCCAATACAACCGCAATCTGCGACAATCCTCTGTTTTGCAGAATCACTTCGGTCAATCTGTCATGAATTTTCCTGGCATATTCCAGCATCTCCATTTGTCGATTGATAATCCGTTTGGTAATCGCCATGGTCAGTTCAGAGAATTTCAGCGATTTTGGCAGCTCAATCAACGGAAAATCATATTGTTCACACTGCCGGATAATCGAATCGGGTATTTGATCCAGATAATAGCCGGTTTGTATGGCCATCCCGGCCAGGTTCTTCTGCGCCAAGCTCGGAATCAGCTCATCAATCAAGCGGGGAATATCGGCCAGGCCAAAAGCGGTAGTAATCAGGAATTCACCTTTTTGCAGCAGGTGGATCTGATCCAGCACCTCAATGACGGTTACCCAAACGATCTCCCTGCTCAATCCGTTTTTGCCGGCCAGCACCTTCGCCTGCTTCATCGCATCAATTGTCAGGGCGTCGTTGACTGTCAGTCCCATTGTACACCGCCTACATGTTCATTGATCAGCAAGCGCCTGTTCATTTCCAATAATACTGGTGTTCTTTCGCCAATTCTTCAAACCGCTTGATTTTATCAATTGATTGGTCATGAAATTTGTTGATGTATTCCATAACCAATGTATTGATAATGACGACTGCAGCGCCCATGGAGTCGGTAAAGGCGACGGAGTGGGCAGGTGCGTAGATCGCATAATCGGCCATTGGCACGAATGGGGATAGTTCGTCATTGGTAATGCAAACAATCGGCCACCCCAACGCTTTGGTGTGTTCGAGAATTTCCATTGTCCGGGCCGGATAGCGAGGATAGCCGATCGCAATGACCATTACATTTTTTCCTTCCCACGGCAGGAAGGAATCATAAGTATGAACGCCGCCCGTATTGATTGTCAGAACTTCCTTGGCCAACGCCCGAATCAGCATGTAACTGCAGTAATCGGCCAACGCCGATGAAGACCGCAGCCCCAAAACAACTACCCGTTTGGTCTTACCCAGTAATTCAACGACTTCTGCCATTGTTTTAGGTGAGTATTTGGCAACCATCTCATTAAAATTCCGCTCTTCTTTTCGGATGATATCCATCAGGATATCGGTGCCTTTGCGTTGCGTTTTGGCAGAGACTTCGACATACTTGGTCATTGTCATTTCATTGCGGACGAGCTTTTTCATATTTTCGGCAAAATCCGGGTAGCCTTTATAGCCGAGAAAACGGACAAAACGAATAACGGATACTTCGGAAGTGCCTACTTCTGCCGCCCATTGTTGCGCCGTCATAAAGGCAACATCAATAAAATGATTCATTGCATATACGGCTAGTTTACGGTGAACCCCGGTAAATTGTTCCTGCAGAGATTGGACCAACTGAAAAAAATCCGCTTTACTATTTATTTGCCCGATTTTTTCATGCAAAACCAGCACCCCGCTTCATTTTCAGTCTGTTTGATACGCTATTGATTAGAGTATACCATCGAGATTGTCAGAATAATAGGTCGTGTTGTTATTTCTGCATAAATTATTCTATGACGTAATCTCAACAACATCGGCATGATATATACACGATGTACAAAAACACCTTTTGGGGTTCGTTGTTCCAGTACGATGAAATCCCCCAATAAAAATTATATACTGCAACATGAGCCTTTATGTCATAGAAACTTCATGGTTAGAAAATGTACAAGCGAGACGAAGGAGATGGCACGATGCGGAATTATAAAGATATCCCTATATGGAAAGAT
>CAYLSL010000015.1:0-28771 GCA_964386615.1 uncultured Veillonellaceae bacterium | reverse complement strand
GGCTGAACTCGTTGTTATGGTTGCTGGCGGGCGTGCTCCAGACGTAAAGTGGCTGGCATCCCTGGCGCAGTTTTACCCGGTTTGGGCAATTGACCGGGGTGTAGAGACCTGTCGCGCAGCAGAAGTAGTCCCGGAAATCCTGTTGGGTGATGCCGACAGTGGCGCCCGGTCTTCCTGGCAATGGCTGGAGGCACTTAAGGTTCCAACGCTGCGATATCCGGTGGACAAGGATTATACTGACCTGCAGCTCGCCTTGCAGGAACTGTCGGTGCGTCGTCCTGGTTCTGCGGTTTTATTGACTGGCGGTTGGGGCGGCCGCTTCGATCATGCCTGGTCCAATGTATTCAGCCTGTTGCAGGCAGCTGATGCGGGACTCAGTATAGCCGGAATCGTCGATCAGGCCGAAGCGATGTTTGTTTTGCCCGGCGGACAACAACTGGAAATCGAATTTGCTCAGCTCCCGCAAATCATCTCCCTCATTCCGCTTTCGCCCACTTGTCGTCAGGTGACGAGCCAGGGAGTGCATTGGCCGCTTGCGGGCGCCGATCTTTCCATGCAGAAACCTGCTGCCATCAGCAACCGTTTGGCTGTGGGCGCGCAAAAAATCAGGGTTACGCTAAGCGAAGGGATCCTCGGAATATACTGCTGTTGGCAAGAAGCCAGCCTATAAATTTACTGAGTCAAATTTAATAATTGTATCTGAGCCAAAAATCTGTTAGTATTTGGTTTGAAAAATATCGCCGGGGCGGGAAAGAGGATCGCTATGCAGGTAAAAAAAATCAAAAAACTCAAGCTCTACGGATTCAATAACCTGACCAAGACCTTGAGCTTTAACATGTATGATATTTGTTACGCCAAAACCCCCCAGCACCGTCGTGCTTACATTGAATACATTGATGAAGAATATAATGCCGAACGTTTGACCGGAATCCTGACCGAAGTGGCCAAGATCATCGGCGCCAACATCCTGAATATTGCCCAGCAGGATTATGAACCACAGGGATCAAGCGTTACGATGCTGATTGCTGAGGACAAGGAAGCTTCCGAAGCCTTGGTGGCGGAGACTGCCGACGGGATTGACGAAGATGAGCCGAAAAAGAAAAAGAAGAAGAAAAAACAGACCGATGCGGTGGTTGCCCATCTGGACAAGAGCCATATCACTGTCCACACTTATCCGGAGAGTCACCCCGACCAAGGGATCAGTACTTTCCGCGCCGACATCGACGTATCGACCTGTGGTCGTATTTCTCCTTTGACGGCCCTGAATTATCTGATCAATAGCTTCAGTTCGGATATCGTGGCCATCGATTATCGTGTCCGCGGCTTTACCCGCGACATCAACGGTAAAAAATTATTCATCGATCACAAGATCAATTCGATCCAAAACTATATTTCCAAAGAAACCCGTGATGAATATCAGACGGTAGATGTGAATGTCTATCAGGATAATATTTTTCACACCAAGATGATTCTGAAGGAATTTGACCTCGACAATTACTTGTTTGGTACTGCCAAAAAGGAATTGATCACTTCAGAAAAGAAGAAAATCAAACAACGGCTGAAAAAAGAAATGAATGAAATTTTTTCCGGGCGAAACATTCCCAAAGTATAGGTTCGGCAAAAACGGGTCGCATTCTCCCGAAGGCAGGCCCGTTTCGCTTTTTTTGCTGAAAAGAGATTTTTTTGAGAAGAGGGATGCGATCTGGCAACACATGTTTTGGTCGTGGGGACGGTATTTGTTGACTGCAAAGGGTTTTCCGCCGTGCATTATGATCCGCAGGGGCGCAATGTCGGTTCGGTGAAATTCGTTCATGGCGGCGTCGGCCGCAATGTGGCGGAAAATATTGGCCGACTGGGTTTGCCAACCAGCCTGGTTTCCAGTGTGGACAAGGGGTCTATCGGCAACGATGTGGTCGACCGGCTGGCAGCCAGCGGAGTGGGCAGTGCATTTTTGGCACGGACCGATACCGGCGGCATGGGAATGTGGCTGGCGGTGATGGATGAAAACGGCGAATTGGCTGGTTCGATCTCGCAGATGCCTGATCTGCAGGGAATGGAAAATTCGTTATCCCTGATGGGTGAAGCGATGATGGAGCAGGCGACGCATGTCGCGTTGGAACTCGATTTAAATGAACGGATTACCCGGCAAGTGCTCAAGCTGGCGAAAAAGAAAGCCAAGCCGGTTTATGGATTGCCGGGAAATTTGGAAGTAGTCATGAAAGCTCCCGATGTATTGGATGGACTGGCTTTGTTTGTCTGCAACCACATTGAACTTGGCCGGTTGTGCGGTGAAGATTTTTCTGATGCTGATGCGGAAAAAATCTTGATGCGCCTGCCCCAAGTGACGAAGAAAATGGGATTGCAGGCACTGGTGGTGACACTGGGAGCCCGCGGCAGCGTTTATTATGATGCGGCGAATGAAGAACAGGGATTTCAGCCTGCCTTGCCGGTTAAGGTCGTCGATACCTGCGGCGCTGGCGATGCTTTCTTTTCCGGTGCATTGGCCGGACTGGCGCGGGGCGATAGTCTCGCTGCGGCAGTGGTCACGGGAACCGAAGTGGCTGCCTGCACGATCCAGTCGGCTGAAAACAATTGCATCCAGCTTGCCGAGCAAATGGGCCAGTTTCGCCGTAAATAAAAAAACTCCGGTTATCCCGGAGTTTTGCACAGACGGTTTGGTGACGTTCTATTTGACCGGCTTTTGAACCTTTGCCAACAGGTCGGGGAAATTTTCCACCAGAGTCCAGGTCATGTCAACGATACCCTGGGCATCGGCGGGGACTTCCTTCATGCTGCACACCCCAACCGTATTGCCGGCGAAGATGCGGTCGACACTGCTGGGTAGTTTGAATGTGACAGCCAGGCCATACGCCGTTACCGGCTCTTTGTTACTTTTGCTTGCCTGGGTTGATACATTGATGATGACGCGGCTCGGCTCGGAGCTGGTTACAACCTGGAACCGTTTGTCATTGGCGAAAATATCGGTGGTCCGCTGAATCAGGGCAGTTCCGATCGCATCATATGCATGGGCGCGAATTTCGATCGGCACGATGGCGGTCGGTGCAGGTGCTGCAGGCGGGGCTACAGGCGCCGGGGCTTTGGCGGCAAATGCTGCAGTCTGCATGCTCAGCAGCAGTCCTACAAGTAATAAGACGGAAAGCAGTTGGCATCGGGTTGATTTCATCGTTTCACCTCATTATATAGTATCGGATTCTACCGCTATTTTATCATGAATTGGCTAAGGAAACACTCTATGGTGCAAAGAAACCTTGCGGGGAGGCTGCAGATATGCTGGAACAGGTCGACCTCGGCCAGAAGTTGATCAAAAGTGAATACAAGAACCGAATGGATCTTTTATCCAATCAGCTGGGCGAACTGCACCGGAAAATTCATGATCTGGGCATACCGGCGATTATCGTGTTTGAGGGTTGGGATGCGGCCGGACGGGGCACGTTGATCAATGAACTGATCTTGCGGCTGGATCCAAGAGGGTTCAAAGTTTTTGCCAACAACACCTGCCATGCCGATACGGCGGCCCATCCATTCCTTTGGCAATATTGGAATACATTACCGGCAGCCGGTAAATTGATGATTTATGATAAAAGCTGGTATAGCCGGGTATTGGCGGAACGGATCGACGGACAGACGCCAGCGGATAAAATCAACGTGACATATGATGAGATCGTGTCGTTCGAACGCCAGCTGACTGATTCCGGCTGCATCCTGCTCAAATTTTTTCTGCATATCACTAAAAAAGAACAGAAACAGCGGATGGAAAAGTTGGAACAGGACCCGTCCACCCGCTGGCGCGTCGGCGATGTGGAATGGCGCCGGCATCGCAAATACGAGGAATATACGGAGATTATTGAAGAAACCTTGAGCCGGACCGACCGGGATTGCAGTCCCTGGATTCCGGTTGCCGCCATGGACCGCCGATTTGCTGCCGTGAAAATCTGTGAGACGATTGCGCAAGCGTTTGAGCAGCAGATTGCCCGGCTGGAGCAACAAAAGATTCTTAAACCGTCGATCATGGAGTTGCCCGAGAACCGCAAAGACACAGCGTCGATTCTTGACCGGGCTTCGATGCTTAAAGAGTGGAAGCCGGATGACTATGAGAAAGCGATGGACCGTTTTGGCAAAAAACTGCATGAAATGCATTACGAGAGTTATAAGAAGAAAATCCCCGTCCTGATCCTGTTTGAAGGCTGGGACGCGGCAGGCAAGGGCGGAGCGATCAAACGGCTGGTACAGCACTTCGACCCGCGTGGTTATGAAGTGATTCCGATTGCAGCGCCAAATGACATCGAAAAAGCGCACCATTACCTTTGGCGGTTTTGGCAAGCCATCCCGGCGGCAGGCCGGATCAGCGTCTTTGACCGGACCTGGTATGGCCGGGTCCTGGTGGAGCGAGTCGAAGGCTTTTGCCCGGAGACGGACTGGCGGCGGGCATACCGTGAAATCAATGAGTTTGAGCAGCAGCTGACGAATTATGGCGCAGTCATCGTCAAATTTTGGCTGCATATCGATAAGGACGAACAGTTGCGCCGTTTTCATGAACGGGAAGAAACTCCGGAAAAACGTTGGAAAATTACCGATGAAGATTGGCGTAACCGGGAAAAGTGGGATGCCTACAAAGTGGCAGTGGATGAAATGTTGTTCAGAACATCGACCCGCAAGGCGCCATGGACAGTTGTGGCGGCTAATTCAAAAGAATATGCACGCTGGCTGGTGCTGAAAACGGTCACCGAAGCGATAGGTTCGGCATTGTGAGCTGATTTGCCACTGAATTGGCAAGTGGCGCAACTACTGCTATAATAGACACGTGTTTGCAAAAATAAGGTTGGCCCAATCACAGGAGGAACGTGGATGGATATAAAAATACTGTTGGCAGAAGCAGTGGCCCAGGCGACCATGACTGCCATCGATGCAGGAATATTGCCGAAAGCTGATTTACCGGAAGTATTGTTGGAAGTTCCGCCGGAAAAAAGTTTCGGCGACTTCGCCACCAACTTTGCCATGCAGGCGGCGCGCGCGCTGAAGGCCAATCCGAAAAAAATCGCCGAGGCGATTGTAACCCGCTTGAATTATCCCTGGCTGGATCGGGCTGAGATCGCCGGTCCCGGCTTTATCAATTTTTATCTGAAACCGGACTGGTTGTACGTATTGCTGCAGGAAATCCTGGATCAGGGCGAAACCTATGGCAACACCAATGCCGGGCGGAAGCAAAAAATTCAGATCGAGTTTGTCAGCGCCAATCCGACCGGACCACTGCATGTGGGGCACGGTCGCGGCGCCGCATTCGGCAGTGCGTTGGCCAATTTGATGCAGGCGGCTGGCTATGATGTGCAGAAAGAATTTTACATCAACGATGCCGGCAATCAGATCGACAATCTGTCCGCTTCGGTGGAAGCGCGTTACCTGGAACTGCTGGGGCAGACGGTGAGCTTTCCCGAAGACGGCTATCATGGCAAGGACATCATTGAAACGGCGCAGCGGATCATCGACAATGCCGGCAGCCGCTATTTGATGATGAGTCCTGCGGATCGGCGGGAAATCTTCAAACAAATCGCATTGGATGAGAAACTGCTGGCGCTCAGGGAAGATTTGGAATCGTTCGGCGTTACTTTTGATGAGTGGTTCAGCGAACGGTCCCTGTTTGCCAATGATTCGGTGGCCGTGGCTTGCCGCGAGTTGCGCGAGAAGGGACACGCCTACGACAAGGACGGCGCTTTCTGGCTGCGCAGCACTGATTTTGGCGATGACAAGGACCGGGTTATCATCCGTGACAATGGCATACCAACCTATTTTGCTTCAGATATTGCCTATCATGACAATAAATTCCGCCGCGGCTTTGAAACGGTGATCAATATCTGGGGCGCCGACCATCATGGATACATTCCGCGGATGAAAGCGGCCGTGGCTGCCCTCGGCTATGATCCGGCCCGGCTGGAAGTGCTGATTCTGCAGATGGTTTCTTTGTATCAGGGCGGCGAACTGGTCAAGATGTCGAAACGGACCGGCCAGGGAGTTACCCTGACCGAGCTGATTGAAGAGGTCGGCCGCGATGCAGCGCGTTATTTCTTTATTATGCGTTCGCTGGACAGCCAGTTGGACTTTGATTTGGACCTGGCAAAGTCGCATTCCAATGATAATCCGGTGTACTATGTGCAATACGCCCATGCCCGGATTGCCAGCATATTCCGCCAGATGACGGAAGCCGGTATCGTTTTTGACAGCGGTTCCAAAGCAGAGCTGTACCGTCTGTCGACACCATTCGAACAGGACCTGATTCGCAAGCTCGGCGATTATCCGGAAGAAGTGTCGGCTGCGGCCCGTGACCGGGCGCCGCACCGGATTGCCCGTTTTGCTCATGAATTGGCCGGTTTGTTCCATTCCTTTTACAACAGCTGTCGTGTTCTGGGCGTGGAACCGGAACTGACGATGGCACGGCTGGCGCTGGTGGCGGCAACCCAGCGGGTGTTGAAACACGCTTTGACGATTCTCGGCGTGGATGCGCCGGAAAAAATGTAATTATTTTTCCAGAAACAGATTGCACCAGGCAGGTTATGCGCTGTCGGGAATAGAACAATAAAAAGTGGAGGGTTAGTGAATGGCAGACACGGAAAAAAACATGCCCGGAACAGATATTGCCTACCGGATCCTGAAAGAAAGCAAAAATGACATTTATTTTCGCGACTTGCTGACTGCGGTTCTGGCAGAGAAGAAAGTGCCGTCCTATCTGATGACACCGGCGATGGCCGAGTTGCACACCCAGATCAATATGGACAGCCGCTTTGCCTTTAAAGGAAAAGGTTTCTGGGGACTGACCGAATGGATACCCGTGACCAGAACAACTGGACGCAGTGATGAACCTTCTTCCGCCGTACTGGAAGAAGTGGTGGAATTCCGCCGCAACAAATTGCAGGAAGTACAGCAGCCCGATGAGATTGACACCGGGTTCCAGGGGGACAATGATGAACCGGCACAACACGAGTAACGCAGAGCAAGGGGGGCGGACGCATATGCCAAAATACATATTTGTCACTGGCGGAGTAGTTTCTTCGTTGGGCAAGGGGATTACGGCGGCTTCCCTGGGGCGCCTGCTGAAAAGCCGGGGCATGAAGGTCACCATACAGAAATTTGATCCCTACATCAATATTGACCCAGGCACAATGAGTCCGTACCAACATGGTGAGGTTTTCGTCACGGACGATGGCGGCGAGACCGACTTGGATTTGGGACACTATGAACGATTTGTCGACATCAACCTGTCCAAGAGCTCCAATGTGACTGCCGGTAAGATTTATTGGTCGGTCATCAACAAGGAACGCAAGGGTGATTATCTTGGCAGCACCGTGCAGGTCATTCCCCATATCACTAATGAAATCAAAGAACGGATTTATTATGTCGGACGTGAAGACAATGCCGATGTAGTCATCACCGAAATTGGCGGTACCGTTGGCGATATCGAGAGCCTGCCATTTCTGGAAGCGATTCGCCAGGTACGCAAAGAAGTGGGAAAAGATGACACACTTTATTTGCACGTGACTTTAATTCCTTACATTTCCGCCGCTGGTGAGCTCAAAACGAAACCTACCCAGCATAGCGTCAAAGAATTGCGTAGCATTGGGATTCAACCGGATATCATCGTTTGCCGTTCCGAGCACGAGATGTCAGCCGATATGCGCGAAAAACTGGCGTTGTTCTGTGATATAGACCTGGAGGCCGTGATTCAGAACCGGACGGTTCAGTCCATTTATCAAGTGCCGTTGATTTTGCAGGAAGAGGGCCTGGACCGGATCGTCATTGAAAAGTTGAATATCCAGACCGGCGCTGAAGATATGACCGAGTGGCGGGCAATGGTTGATAAGATCCTGCATCCATCGCGTACTGTCACGATTGCATTGGTCGGAAAATATGTTGCGTTGCCTGATGCTTACATGAGCGTGACCGAAGCGCTTCGTCACGCGGGGATTCCGCAGAGCGCGGCTGTGCAAATCAAATGGGTCGATGCCGAGCATGTAGAACAATGTAACGGTGATCTGGCAAAATATCTGGGAGATGTCGATGGAATTCTGGTGCCCGGTGGTTTCGGCGACCGGGGAATCGAAGGAAAAATCCGGGCGATTCAGTATGCGCGGGAGAACAAGGTGCCATTTTTTGGACTGTGCCTCGGCATGCAATGCGCCGTGATCGAGTATGCCCGCAACGTCTGTAAAATTGCTGATGCCCATAGCAGTGAATTTGCTCCGCTGACAGCCAATCCGGTCATCGACCTGATGCCGGAGCAAGCCAATGTCGTTGACAAGGGCGGCACGATGCGGCTGGGAATATACCCCTGCAAAGTGATGCCGGGAACCTTGACCTATGCTGCGTATCAGGATGAAATCATCTATGAACGGCATCGTCACCGATTTGAATTCAATAATGCCTATCGCGAAAAACTGGTCAATCAGGGCTTGGTGCTCGGTGGTACCCTGCCGAACGACCGGTTGGTCGAAGTTGTAGAAATCAAAGACCATCCCTGGTTCGTTGGTACCCAATTCCATCCGGAATTCAAGTCACGACCGACCAAACCGCACCCGCTGTTCCGTGACTTTGTCGCGGCGGCGCTGAAGTTTGGCGAAAAGCGCTAAGCGAAATAGCAGACATTAAAACTGTTGGGATTATCCCAACAGTTTTTCGCAGGAGGCAGCGGTATGAGTCGTAAACAAAGTGTGATTGCCATATTTCTCGTTTTCGGGTTCTTGCTGGTGCTGTCCGGTTGGTTTTTTCTGCACCCGTTTGAACCTACCGAACAGGTGGCGGTGATTCATGTTGACGGAGTCATTGTCGGCGGTCGGGGTCAGTCAGGCTTATTCGGCGACGGCGGCGGAACAGATGCCATCATTCGTCAGATTCAGTCGGCGCGGGAGGATGCGGCAGTCCGGGCGGTGGTGATTCGGATCAACAGCCCCGGTGGCAGTGCGCCAGCCTCACAGGAAGTAGGCGAAGAACTGAAGAAACTGCGGGCTTCCGGTAAGGTAGTCATTGCTTCGATGGGTGACGTTGCGGCTTCAGGCGGTTACTGGATTGCTGCGCTTTGCGATAAGATCTACGCAAATCCGGGCACGATTACTGGCAGTATCGGGGTATACATTCCTTACGCAAATTGGCAGGAATTGTTTAAAAAAATTGGTGTTTCTGGTGAAAAAATCAAGAGTGGGCCGCATAAAGACATGCTGTCGCCGGAACGGCCGATGACAGACAAAGAACGGGCCATCGTACAGGAAATGGTCGACGACCTCTACGAACAGTTTGTCGCCGTAGTTGCCGAAGGCCGCAAAATGGATCCGGCAAAAGTTCGTCAACTGGCTGACGGCAGAATTTATACCGGTCGACAGGCAAGGACGTTGGGGCTGGTCGATGAAATGGGAACCATGGAAGATGCGGTGCGGGCTGCGGCTAAAACCGCAGGAATAACTGGTAAACCGGTTCTCAAGGAATATGGTCGATCCGGTTTTTGGGAAGCGGTTTTTGGCCCCAGTGGACAGTCGCTGCTTGGTTCCTTCCTGAATCAATTGCTGCAGAGCGCAGTGTCCCCGAATCCCGCTATAGGCTATCCGGCAAATACGCCGCAGTTTCGTTGACACGGAGAAATGATGCACAAACTATTCCTGGTTTTTTTAGTCGGGGTGCTACTGGCGGTTGCCGGTTGCAGTAAATTGCCCCCCGCAAATATAGCACCGAGTTCGGCAACAGGGCCTGACACCCAAGCACGGCTTGCAGTGGCAGGCCTCAAAGAATTGCCTGCCGGCGAGAAAAGCGACTGGCGGTTACCGCAGAACCTGGTGTCCGAAGGCACAGGGAGTTTCTCCCGTGTTGTCACAGGCAGAGGTTTGTCGGCGCCGCAGGCGCTGGAACTTGGCACTGACGCCGGTTCCCGCAGCGAATATTTTCTTGAGATGGATAGTGCCGAACCGGAGCTGGCATATCGTTTTCAGTTCCGCTCGACGCAGGGAACCGGTCGGATGAAAATCACCGCTCTTGCTAAAGACGGCCAGACTGTGGCCAGCGTGGGATTTGTCTTTACTGGCAGCATGCCGTTGAAAACAGAGCGGGCGATATGGCTCGATCGTCGTCTGGCCAATAACTATCAGGGAGATTGGGTACAGGAACAGATTAAACCGGCGGAATTGTTTGCCTTCCACATTCCCGCGTTCTCACCGGAAATGGTAAACCGTTACCGGGTTGCGATTGAAGCCGGTAATGGTCAACATGTATTGATTACGGAGCTCAAATCGGCCGGATCACAGGTTGAGGGCGTGCGCGTAGTCTGGCGATCAGTGCCGGTCGCCGCTGCGGTGGGCGATATGATTTCGCTGCGTACGGAAATCAGTAATGCGACCGACAGACCGCTGGAAAATCTGTCATTAAAATTGTTGGAACCCTACGCTTACGGTTTGATTATCCAGGGTTCCGCCGAACAGAAGATCGCCAAACTGGCGGTGGGTGAAACGGTAACGTTGGACTGGAAAGTTCGTGCACAACGGGCTTCTGCGGTCAATCTCGGCTTGCCTTGGGATTTGCGGCTGACCGTTAACAAAGTAACTGCGCCGGCAGTGGCGAAAATCGATGTGACCGACCCGACGCCCGGTAAAGTGTTTTATGTGATGACCGAAGATTTGGAGCCGATTGACGCCGCCGGCTATCCAACGGCCTGGGGAAATCAGAATGGCTGGTTGGATGCCGAAGAATTTCGCGTCCAGCTGATTGATAAAGCGGAAGCATTGAACCGGATTGCCGAAAAGCATGGCGCCCTCTGGACTCATTATATTGCGATGCCGGTCATGGATGCCGGTGAGTGGGCGGCTGCCCAGTCGACAAAAAACGAATGGCGCAAGACACTGGACGCAGTCCGCGCTTCGATCAAGGCCCAATCCAAACGGGGCCATGAATATGCATTGCATCTTCACTCCGACTATGACCCGGAGGTACCCGGCAATGTCTTGTCCTACAATCCGGCTACCGACGGTTTTTGGGCCAATCATCTGCGGCATGGCTGGGCCCATTCGTTTCCCGATGAGGGCGATCCGCAGCAACGGGCGACCCGGACCGGTATTTTGTTTTATTATTTGCGGCAGTTGACCAAACTGACGGTCGATTTTCCCACCGGCGAAGTGTTATCGGCGCGGACCGGCTCGTTTGATTTCGGTAACGGTCCGGAGTCGGAAGCAATGAGCATGCGTGCTTACAAAGCGGCAGGCCTGTGGGGAAACAGCGATGCAGACGGCAATGCCGGCGGCATTACTTCGGGCGATTTCCTGAAAGCGGTTTATCTGACGCCGCTGGATGACATAAATGCACCCGCTACCGATCTGAAGAAACTCGGTATTGTCGAGTTCCGCCCCACGCCGCGGCAACTGATCATGTATGATGTCGACAGCGCGGCAACGATGAACGAAAAAGTGCGGCAGGGGATGAATCTGTTTCTGGATGGCGGGCGGGTCCGCCCGGGCGTAAAAGGGATCACCGGCTTTTCACATGCCATGTTCATCATGGGGACCGCTGGCTGGAAAAGTACAACCGGTGGGCATTATCAGGCGTTGGATGATCATCTTGCATTCCTGAAGCAAGAGTATGTGCAGAAAGGACTGTTGCAATTTGGCACAGCGACTGACCTGACCCGGGCCTATCTCGATTATTACTGGCCTGAACCGCTGGTGATGCTGGGGCCGTTGCAAAAAGCCACTGCTACCGGTCTGGAGTTCTCCCTCGATTTTATCGGCCGGCAGATTCCAGTTGATGCGGTGCACAAACATCAATTAACACTGAAAATTCCGCTGCGATTTTGGGATAGCGGCCTGCGGGCTACATTGCTGAAAAATGGCAAACCGGTGCAAGAATTATTGCTCAGCGGCAACCGGCACGAAATAAAATTTGCCTGGGATAACCGCAGCGATGAGTATCGCCTGGTGATTGGACAACGGGTGCCCGTCAAAGCGGCTCAGCCGACGCAGAATCTGTTCGAGCAACGCGAGTTGCCTGTAGGCAAGCCGCCTGCACTGCCGCGGCAGCCGGACAATCTGTTCAAATCGGAGGCGCGGCCACGGGTGCGCTAATTGATGACTTGAGTAAGGTTTCAGATGACAGGTTAAAATAGGAAGGGGGCGGCAACATGCGGTTTTTTCTCGACACAGCCAATATCAGGGAAATACAGGAAGTAGCCGGGTTCGGACTGTTGGATGGGGTAACCACCAATCCCTCATTGATCGCCAAGGAGAAACAAAACATCCATTCGGTCATTCGCGAAATCTGCGAAATTGTCGAAGGCCCGGTCAGTGCGGAAGTCATCGCGACGACTGCGCCGGAGATGATCGCGGAAGGGCGGGAACTGGCAGCGCTCGGGCGTAATGTAGTGGTCAAGGTGCCGATGACCATCGAAGGACTTAAGGCCGTGTACGGACTATCCAAGGAAGACATACCGACCAATGTCACGCTGGTGTTTTCAGCCAATCAGGCGCTGATGGCGGCCAGGGCGGGGGCTGTGTTTGTCAGTCCGTTTGTCGGCAGGCTCGATGATATCAGTGAAGAGGGCGTACATCTGGTCAAGACGATTGCCGATATTTTTGCCATCCATGATATCGATACCGAAATCATTGCCGCCAGTATCCGTCATCCGATGCATGTTACTCAGGCGGCGCTCGCGGGCGCGCATATCGCAACGGTTCCTTATAAAGTGCTATTGTCATTGGTGAATCATCCATTGACCGATGCAGGAATCGCACGATTCCTCGATGACTGGAAAAAAGCCAACCTGTAAATTACGGTCTGGCTAAATACAACAAGAATAGCCAGAGGGCTTCGGCGCCGCCGAGGCCCTTGTCGGCGTGGAAAGGGTAA
Source organism: uncultured Veillonellaceae bacterium (assembly GCA_964386615.1). GTDB lineage: Bacteria > Bacillota > Negativicutes > UBA1444 > UBA1444 > UBA1444. The sequence goes on along the minus strand of CAYLSL010000015.1, from coordinate 15,889 downwards.
ACATGCACAGTTTATTGCAGAGTGTCGGACAATGCCGCAGTGTTCATCAGTTGGCGGAGCAATTTGCCCGGGCGGGCCGTCAGACTGTGGCGGCGTATGGAATATCGGGAGCTGCCCGCAGCGTTGTGGCGGCGTTACTGGCAGCTGGCCAGCCAGCACCGTTGCTATTGGTGACGGCATCCCGCGAAGCACTGGACAGCTATCGGCACGACTTGACGATGCTCTGCCCCGAACGGGTTCTGTTGGAATTGCCAATCAGTGATCCTGCCTCGGTGCATGCGATGGCGCGAAGTCAGGAACTGGCCCGGCAACGCACGGAAGCTTTATCTCGGATGTCTGCCGGTGAACCGGTTATCGTGCTGACAACGGTTGAGGCGTTTGCGATGCGGGTACCGCTGCCTGAGCGGTTTTATGCGAATCAGTGCCACTTGCAGCTGGGCGAAACGATTGACCGGGACGAATTATTGTCGCGGTTTGTCCAGTATGGCTATGAGCGGGCCGACCGGGTTGAATCGGTGGGCTATTTCAGCAACCGCGGCGGCATTATCGATGTTTTTCCGGTAAACCTGGCGATGCCGGTACGAATTGAATTCTTTGGCGACACGGTCGATTCGATCCGAGAATACCATCCGGTTACACAACGGTCGGTGAAAATGTTGCCGACAGTCACCCTGCTTCCCTCGGTTGATTCGGAAGAGATGCCGGCTGACAGCAGCGTGATCGCCTATCTGCCAGACAATGCCGGAATCGTTTTTGATGAACCGGCCCGGTTGGAAGAAGCATTGACCAACTTACGCCAGTCCGATGACACCGTTGCCGCCAAGACACTGGAATGGCAGCAGCTTAAAATACAGGCGCTGCAAGAAGCCAGAACCTGCTTTCTGTCTCTGCTGGCCTATGATTCCGATGCCGCTGGCGGATGTCAGGCCGAAAACATCATGATGCGGGGAATTCCCCCCTACCACCGCAAAGCCGAGTTTTTGCTGAATGATATCCAAGCCTGGCAGGAACGGCAGTATCAGATCATCCTGATGATGTCCAGCTTGCAGTCGGCGGCGGTTTTGCGGGAAAATCTGAGCAAACAGGGGGTTAATGCGCAGGCGGTAACTGCCGATGATGTGATGCAGGGCGCCGGTGTTTTCGTCATGGCCGGCAATCTGTCGGCAGGATTTGAGTTGCCGGCCGATCATCTGGCGGTGATTACGGAACGGGAAATCAAGGGCCGGCTGAAACTGCAGCGAAGAGGACGGGTTGGCCAGGCGCGGCGGATCGCCGATTATTCCGAGCTTAAAGCCGGCGACTATGTGGTGCATGTCGCGCACGGGATCGGTAAATACGTCGGTGTCGAAACGATTGAACTCAATGGAATTCACCGTGATTATTTCCATATTCGTTATGCATCGGATGATAAATTATATGTGCCAACTGACCAAGTCCAGCTGTTGCAAAAGTATATCGGCTCCGAAGGAGACAGCCCCAAGCTGTCGCGACTGGGCGGAACCGACTGGGCCAAGGCAAAATCCAGGGCGAAGGCGGCGATTGCCGATTTGGCCCGCGAATTGCTCGAACTTTACGCCCGCCGCAGCATTACGCCCGGCTTTGCATTTTTGCCGGACACGCCCTGGCAAACGGAGTTCGAAGAAGCGTTTCCGTTTGAAGAAACACCGGATCAGCTGACCGCCGTGGCCGAAATCAAACTGGACATGGAGAAACCGCAGGCGATGGACCGCCTGCTCTGCGGCGATGTTGGCTTCGGTAAGACCGAAGTGGCTTTGCGCGCTGCATTCAAGGCGGTGATGAGCGGAAAACAGGTGGCGGTTCTCGTGCCAACCACCGTTTTGGCACAGCAACACTACCAGACTTTTTCCAGCCGGTTTGCCGCGTTTGGTCTCTCCGTAGATGTAGTCAGCCGTTTTCGTTCACCAGCCGAGCAACGGGAGGCATTACTGCGGACCGCAGAAGGGAAAGTGGACCTGTTGATTGGGACGCATCGCCTGCTGCAAGCCGATGTCGCGTTTAAAGACCTGGGACTGCTGATTGTCGATGAAGAACAGCGATTCGGCGTTGGTCAAAAAGAACGCCTGAAAAAATGGAGCGCCGGGTTGGATGTACTGACATTGACAGCTACGCCGATTCCCCGCACACTGCATATGTCGCTGGCCGGGCTGCGTGATATGAGCGCGATTGAAAGCGCGCCGGAAGACAGATTACCGGTTCAAACCTATGTGGTGGAATATCATCCGGCGTTGATCGCCGAAGCGATCAAACAGGAACTGAGCCGGGGCGGACAGGTCTATTTCGTGTACAACCGGATCGAGACGATTGAAAAAATCCATCTCGACCTCAAGCAACTCGTGCCAGAGGCAAAAATCGGCGTGGCGCATGGAAAAATGAACGAGGACAGCCTTGAAGATGTGATGTTCGATTTTTACGAAGGTCATTATAACCTGCTACTATGCACGAGTATCATCGAAAACGGACTGGATGTATCGAATGCCAATACCATCATCGTATATGACGCCGATCATTTTGGCTTGTCGCAGTTGTATCAGATGCGGGGACGGGTCGGCCGCTCCGACCGTTTGGCTCATGCCTATCTGACTTACCGGCCGCAAAAAGTGATCAGCGAGATCGCCGAAAAAAGGCTGCGGGCAATCATGGAGTTTACCGAACTGGGAGCGGGTTTTAAAATTGCCATGCGCGATCTGGAGATCCGCGGTGCCGGCAACCTGTTGGGAGCCCAACAACATGGACACATCGTCGGTGTCGGTTTTGAAATGTATTGCCGGTTGCTGGAGGAGGCGATCCGGACGCTCAAGGATGGTCCGCAGGTTGAAGTGGCGCCTGACCCGGTCATTGAACTCTTGTTGGATGCATTTATTCCGAATGACTATGTGGAAGATGCCATGCACAAAATCGAACTGTATCAACAAATTGCCGCAGTACGGACCGAAGAACAGGTTACAGACCTGTTGGATGCGATGATCGACCGGTTCGGTGATCCGCCGGAAGCGTTGAACAATTTGATGATCGTAGCGAAAATCAGGAATTTTTCCCGGGCTATGGGGGTCAAGTCGATTATTCAGACCGGCGACTGGGTGGCGATCAGCTTTGGCGACAAACCGGATGTGAATCTGCAGGGACTGCTGGATCTTCGCACCCGCATTCCCGGCCGGATCAAGGTGCAGGCTGGCCCGCCGCAGATGATCAGCGTAAAAAAGGCGCCAGATACTAAAGAACACTTCGCCAACTGGCTGTTGTCAGTGTTTCAGTCGATTGCCCCCTTGCCGGCGCCTTGACGAAAAATGCCTGCCCGGGTTACTATAAGTTTGCATTTTAAACTGAAAGCTAATTTTTAACATATGCCTGAACCGGGTTGTGGTTTCGGGCTGGAAGGAATAATACACGTTGAGTAAGGACAAGTTTCTCAAAGGAGCATTGATTCTGACGGTTGCCGGCATCATCGTCAAGGTGATCGGTTCGGTGAACCGGATTTTATTGTCGCGGCTGCTGGGCGGTGAAGGCATTGGCCTTTACCAGATGGCGTATCCGATTTATCTGCTGGCGCTCAGCATTTCTTCGGCCGGTATTCCGGTGGCGATTTCGATCATGGTGGCCGAAAAAGCTGCCCTGCAAGATTATAAGGGCGCCAACCGGGTGTTCCGCATTTCCTTGTCGGTAATGGTCGTGACAGGCGCTGTTTTTTCGGCCTTGCTGTATTTTGGCGCCGGCTGGCTGATCGAGAATCAATACGTGCGTGATCCGCGGGCCTATTATGCAATTGCTGCCCTGGCGCCGGCGATTTTCTTCGTGACGATTTTGGCCAGCTATCGAGGCTATTTCCAGGGCATGCAGCGGATGCTGCCCACCGGATTCTCGCAGATCGCCGAACAACTGGTCCGGGTCGTGACGATGGTGGCCTTTGCCTGGTACCTGTTGCCGCGCGGCCTGGAATACGCGGCGGCTGGCGCGAGTTTTGGCGCAGGTCCCGGCGCGGTGGCCGGACTGTTGGTTCTGCTTTATTTTTACTGGAAGTATCGCGCTGATTTCCAGCACAAAATGGATAATCAACCGCTGATGAAACAGGAATCCGGCGCGTCGATCATCACCCGGATGGTCAGACTGGCGCTGCCGGTATCTTTGGCAAATATCATGCTGCCGGTCGTTTCCAACATTGACCTGCTGATTGTGCCGCCCCGGCTGGAAGTCGCCGGTTATACGGTAGAACAGGCGACAGAGTTGTTTGGCTATCTGACAGGCATGGCGGTGCCGCTGGTCAACATGGCGACGATCCTTACGGCATCGTTGGCAGCCAGCCTGGTGCCTTCGATTTCCGAAGCCAACACACTGGGAGAAAAAGCGGCGATTTTCGACCGGACGGCTACCGCAATCCGGATTGCCAACCTGATTACAATTCCGGCCTTTGTCGGTATGTGGCTGCTAGCGACGCCAATTTCCACGATGCTTTACGCAACGCCAAATGCCGGCACTTCCATCGCTATTTCGGCAGTTGGTATTTTTCTGCTGGGGATTCACCAGGTTACGACCGGTGTATTGCAAGGGCTTGGCCGAACAGCGATTCCGGTGGTGAACATGGTGATTTCTGCCGGGGTTAAAGTGGTGCTCAGCTGGACGCTTACGGCATTGCCGGCATGGGGAATCAAAGGCGCGGCATGGGCCAGCATCGCCGATTTCGGTGTGGCGGCTCTGTTGAACATGTTCTTTGTCTACCGTTATATCGGTTTTGCGATGGATTGGCGCGACACGCTGAAGACGGCTACTGCAGCAGCTGTCATGGGATTGGTTACACTCGGATCTTATGAAGTACTGTTTGCTCGAGGTGTCGGCAATACCTTATCGACGTTGGTTGCCATCATCATTGGCGGTGGTGTCTATGCAGTCGTATTGTTGTTGGTCGGCAGCATCGGCGAACGGGAATTGTTGAAACTGCCGGCGATTGGCAAGCCAGCGGTAGTAATACTGAAAAAAATCCATCTATTGAGGCGGTAAGCAATGGGCAATATTACGATTGTTGGACTGGGGCCAGGCCCATTCGGCTGCCTGACGCTGGAAACCTGGGATCTGATCAGGCAGGCGCCGAAACTGCTCTTGCGGACGGCGATTCATCCGACAGTCGATGAACTGCGGGCACGCAGCGTGAAGTTTGCCAGCTATGATTCCTTTTATGAACAGGGCGACGATTTCGATGCGATTTATCAGGCGATTGCCGAGGATGTGCTGCAACAGGCGCAGACGGAAGCCGTCGTTTTTGCAGTGCCGGGCAGCCCGATGGTTGCCGAAAAGACAGTCGGGTTGATTCGGACCGGTGCATTAGCTGCCGGAATACCATTGACCGTATTGCCGGGAATGAGTTTTTTTGAACTGTTGTGCAACCGATTGGGGATTGACCCGCAACAGGGCCTGACCTTGGTGGATGCAATGGAAGTCAGTTCGTTGCCGCCGGATTTGTCGACCGGACTGGTCGTTACCCAGGTCTTCAGCCGGTTTGTCGCATCGGAACTGAAACTCAGCCTGATGGAACGGCTGGCGGATGAGGCGCCGGTTACGGTAGCGCGGCATCTCGGCCTGCCTGATGAGTCGCTGGCAAGCATACCATTGTTTGAACTGGACCATCAGACCGATTTTGACCATCTGACCAGTGTTTATGTGCCGCCTGTCCAAGTACAGGCTGAGCGGTTCGAACTGGACCCATTGGTGAAAGTGATGGCACGGTTGCGGTCGCCGGACGGCTGTCCATGGGACAATGAACAGACGCATGCGACGCTGCGCCGTTATATCATCGAAGAAGTTTATGAAGTGCTGGAAGCGATTGACGAGCAGGACCCGGTCCATTTGTGCGAAGAGCTCGGCGACCTGTTGCTGCAGATCGTGTTTCATGCCCGGATGGCAGAAGAAGCTGGTGATTTCAGCATGCAGGATGTTGTCGATACGGTGACGGAAAAACTGATCCGCCGGCATCCGCATGTCTTTGGCGATATTTCGGTGCAGGATGCGGCGGAAGTGATCGTGAACTGGGATGCGATCAAGCGCCGTGAAAAGAAAGAGAAAGCAAAGTCTGCGCTTGACGGGGTTCCTCAAGGGCTGCCGGCGTTGCTGCGGGCCAACAAGCTCCAGCTGAAGGCGGCCAAGGTCGGGTTTGACTGGGATGATATCGCGCCGGTCTGGGACAAGCTGGCCGAAGAGTTGGCGGAACTGAAGGAAGCCGTGCAAAGCGGTGAGGCGGCGAAGATCGAAGATGAACTGGGCGATGTGGTATTTGCCGTGGTCAACCTTGGCCGTTTTCTCGGTGTCGAAGCAGAAGTTGCCCTAAACGGGACCAATAATAAATTTATCCGCCGGTTTCAACACATGGAAGCCGCTTTGCGAGAACGAGGCCGAAAGTGGCAGGAACTTGATCTGGCCCAAATGGAACAATTATGGCAGGATGCCAAGGATCAGGAATAATCAACAATGATCGTGCTGAGTGCAACGATGGTGTGCGGGAGGTTCCAATGAGCAAAGTGTTGATTGTCGAAGATGAAGCAAATATCCGCCAGTTGGTGAAGTACAACCTGGAAAAGGAAAGCTACCAGGTAATTGAAGCCGAGGATGGGTTGCTGGGGCTGAGGCTGGCAAAGGCGGAAAAACCTGATCTGGTATTGCTTGACTTGATGTTGCCGCAAATGGATGGGCTGGAAGTATGCCGTTCCCTGAAAGGGAACCAGGCGACTGCGGCGTTGCCGATCATTATGCTTACGGCAAAGAGCGAAGAGATTGATAAAGTGATCGGCCTGGAACTGGGCGCAGATGACTACATGACCAAACCATTCAGTCCGCGCGAACTGGTGGCCAGGGTAAAGGCGGTGCTGCGGCGCAGTCAGAAAGAAACGTCGCTGCCGGGCGAACTGGCAGTAGGGCGGTTACGATTCAATTTTTCCCGCTACGAAGTTCATATGGGAAATACCAAATTGGAACTGACGCCGAAAGAGTATGAACTGCTGAAAATGCTGGCGACCAACCTCGGCAAGGTCTTCACACGGGAACAGCTGCTGGAAAAAGTATGGGGCTATGAATATTTTGGCGATACCCGTACGGTGGATGTACACGTCCGGCACTTGCGGGCCAAAATGGCCAATGACCCGGAAACGGCGGACGCACTGGAAACGATCCGCGGGTTTGGTTACCGCCTGCGCGAATTGGAGTAAAACCGTCGTAAAAAAACTTAACAGAAATTTAACAACCCGTTAATAAATAACGGGTTGTTTTTGTGTTATCTTTAGGTTGTTGTGACGGGCAGAAAAAACAAGCCCGACAGGAGGCAAGACCGAGTGGAAAACAAAATCCAGGTCAGTAAATTAAAACTATATTACACAGATCACCTAGCGCTGAACAAAGTATCCATTGATGTTGCCAAGAACAGTGTTTTGGCACTGATAGGTCCTTCCGGTTGCGGCAAGTCGACTTTCCTGAAGACGCTCAACCGGATGAATGACTTGATTGAGGGTGTCCGCATCGAAGGGGAAGTCTTGCTGGACGGCGAGAATATTTTTCATCCGGATGTCGATGTTGTCCATCTGCGCAAACGCGTCGGCATGGTATTTCAACGTCCCAACCCGTTTCCGATGTCGATTTATGACAACATTGCCTATGGGCCGAGAATTCATGGGCTGAGCAACAAGGCGAAACTCGACGAAATCGTGGAAAAGAGCCTTTCCCGTGCTGCGTTGTGGGATGAAGTCAAAGACCGTTTGAAAACTTCGGCGATGGCGATGTCGGGCGGACAGCAACAACGGCTTTGTATTGCCAGGCTATTGGCAGTAGAACCGGAAGTGCTGCTGATGGATGAGCCCTGCTCGGCTTTGGACCCGATTTCGACGATGAAGATCGAAGAGCTGGTGTCTGAACTAAAAAAGGAATATACCATCGTCATGGTGACGCACAATATGCAACAGGCCGCGCGGGTCTCCGATTCCACCGCCTTCTTTCTGATGGGGGAAATGATTGAACAGGATAAGACCGATACGATATTTACCCGTCCGCGCGACAAACGAACTGAAGACTATATCACCGGACGATTCGGATGAGAGGGGACTGGGCATGACTGTCGTTCGACATAATTTTGATCAAGATTTGGAATCGCTGCGCCAGGACCTCGTTCGCATGGGCGAGATTGTTCAGACGGCAATCAAGGATGCAGTTGATGCTTTGGCCAGGCGTGATAAGGATTTGGCCCGAACGGTAATGGCTGGCGATGATATAATCGACCGGATGCAGGTCGAAATCGAAGACCGCTGCATTTCCCTGATCGCCCGGCAACAGCCGGTTGCTACTGATTTGCGTATTCTCGGCACCGGCCTCAAGATCACTACCGATCTGGAACGGATCGGTGACCATGCCTTCGATATTGCCAAGATCGTTCTGTTAATCGGCGACGAACCGCTGATCAAACCATTGGTTGATATTCCGCGCATGGCGGAAATTGCCCAAAAAATGTTGCGGGACTCGTTGCAGGCCTATCTGAAGCTGGACATTGAATTGGCGGAACAAGTCTGTCGTGCCGATGATCGGGTCGATGAGCTTTACCACCAGGTATTCCGCGAGCTGTTGACCTATATGCTGGAAGATGCAAAAAAGATTAACCAGGCAACCCAGTTAATCTTCGTAGCTCGTTATTTGGAACGGATTGCCGATCATTCCACCAATGTGGCGGAATGGGTGATTTATCTTGCGACTGGCGAGCGGTTGCGCAAAAAATAAATCTGTCAGCCCGGATCTGTGGCAGGCAGGGAAAATGTAAATGTCGTACCTACATCGGGTTTGCTTTCTACTTCGATTGTGCCGCCCAAACCGTCCACCAGTTGTTTGACAATGGCCAGACCAAGGCCCGTACCGCTGATCGAGCGTGTGCGGGCCTTGTCGATTCTGTAGAACCGCTCGAAGATTCGCGGCAAATCTTCAGGCGGGATACCGATGCCGGAATCTTTGACCGTGAAATGAATCGAGCCATTATCCCGGGATGCACTGACCAGAATAGCGCCGCTGTCGGGCGTATACTTGATTGCGTTATCCACCAGGTTTACCAGAATCTGTTTGAGGCGGTCAGGGTCCGTCAGCGCCCACAATGACGTTTCGGGGACATTAATATTTACCGACAGCTGTTTTTGCTGCCAGACCGGCGACAACTCCCGAATGACCGCGTGCAATAGCGGTTGCACATGGACCGGTGAACATTGGAATTGTTGCCGGTATTCAGCCGAATCAATTTTGGCCAGTTGCAACAAGTCTTCAACCAGTCGCTGCATTCGGGTGGCTTCCGACAGAATGATGTCGGCAAAACGCCGACTATCGTCGGCATGATCGGCAGCTCCGTCGACCAGTGTTTCGGCGAAGCCACGGATCGCTGTCAAGGGAGTCGACAGTTCATGCGAGGCATTGGCGACGAAGTCAGCCTGTCGTTCCTGAATCAACTGCAGGTTTGTAATATCGTAAAATAGCGCCAGTACACCATTGGTACTGGCTTCTTTCAGCGGTAGGGGAACCAGGGAAACCTGATACACCTTGCGCAATCCCTGAAAATTCGTCCGCAAAAGCTGCTGCTGCGGTTGCTGACTGTTTAAGGCTTCGCGCAATGCACTGTCGATCTGGCTGCTGCCCAGCACATTTAGATTGTGCTGTTTCATCATGTTCGGCGTCAGGCGGAACCAAAGCAGGGCGCGACGATTTGCTTCCACCAGGCAGCCATGCTGATCAAATAGCATGACCGCATTATCCATATATTCCAGAATAAGCTGCAACTTCTGTTTTTCGGTCGAAATTTCGGCCAGTTTGTCTTCAAGCCGGGATGCCAGATGGTTTAGCGACAGCGCCAATACGTCAATTTCGTTGCCGACATGGACATGAACCCGTTCGAATAAGCGGCCGGCTGCGATGCGGCGAGCGGCGGCCGTAATCGATTCAATCGGCTCAAGAAATTTTTGCGATAAATTGATGCTGAGCAGAACGGTCAAAATCAACGTGACTGTAAAAGCGCCAGCTAAAATCAGCAGCAGGTGCTGATAATCGTCCGGGCTGATCCGGAAAATATGCCAAAAAATGTAGCCGGCAAACGAAATCAGCGGCAATAGGATCAGCAGCAATGAATTTAGCAACAGTTGGTTGCGAATTCCCCGACGACGCATGCGTATTCTCCTTGCGTACAAAGAAGGAGCATTCAATCATGAATGCTCCTTCGCTATTATTAGTCCGTTAGTCCGAGCGACGACTGCCGCGTCCGCCCCGTTTTCCATCGGTGGCTTTTTTCAGGTCGGTGAGGCGTTCGTCACTGTCCTTCAAAAACTTGGACAGGCGATCCTCAAACGAAGGTGCAGCCGGACGGAGAGGTCTCCGCGGTTCCATGGGGCCCGAACGACGCGGTTCAAACACAGGCGGTTTGCGAACCTCAGTCGGCGGTTGCAACTGCTTGATTGACAGGCCAATTTTTCCGTTGGCATCAATCGTCAGTACTTTGACCTGGACTTTGTCGCGCTCTTTCAAAAAGTCTTTGACATCGCGAACATAAACATCTGCTACTTCAGAAATGTGGACCAAACCAACTTTTCCACCAGGGAGTTCAATAAATGCGCCGAAATTGGTAATTCCTGTTACGGTTCCTTCAACTACTGCGCCGACTTCAATCGACATGCTTACAGCAGATCCCCCTTGTATTAATTGATATAGCTCATTATAGCCTTCAAATTGAAACAGTGTCAAGGAATATAGGGAACTTCACCAGGTTTGACCAAACCAAGCTGTTCCCGGGCAATTTTTTCGACATAAGCCGGCGAAGCAAGCAGCTTCTTTTCATCGGTCATGGCTTTATTCGATTGCTCCAGCTCAGAGATCCGGCTTTTGAGGCTGTAGGTCTCCCGTTGAATGGTATAAAGCTCAAACTGCTGTCCGACTGCCAGATAAACAAAGTAGGCAGCGGCCAGTAGCGTCAAGACCCGAAACCATCTAACACGATACCTGCGGCGGACTGTCAAACCCAAACACCCCTAATTCATTGATAACTGTTGATTACTATTCGCGTTGATCGAACAAAATCCTTCTTTTTTGCAAATGTAACAAAAAATTTACCTTGCCATAACAAATCGGGTTTTATAAAGACATATGATAAATCTGCACCAAGGAGAAAAAAGAACCTGTGCGATGAAGGAGTGGCGGAGATGCCGGCTCGTTTGATTAAAAAACTGCATAAGATTTATGCGGCAGTGGAAAAAAAACAGCAAAAATTACGTAACAGTCTGGAAAAAAGATTGCGTGAAGAACCAATGGAATCTGACGATCAGTCAGGAACACCGGTCGAAAAAGCGAATACAGCGCCAGATTTGCTGACGCATCAGATGGCGGATCTGATTCACGAACGCAGTTTGCAGGATGAATTGCTGCGAATTATCCGCGACAAAAAAGTACAGCCGGTATTTCAACCGATTGTCAGTCTGGCGGATGGGCAGATCATGGGCTATGAAGCGCTGGCCCGCGGGCCGGTGGATAGTCCGCTGCATATGCCGGCTCAGCTGTTTGCCACCGCTGCCAAACATAAGTTGTTGCTGGCATTGGAACACGTTTGCCGGGATGTTTCGATTCAACATGCCAAGATGCTTTTACCCGGGCAACAGCTTTTTTTGAATATCACGCCGGAAGTGATCAACGACCCGGAGTTCCGCAACGGCCGAACCAAACAGGTCGTTTTGCATCACGGATTGATTCCCGAGCAAGTCACATTCGAAATCACCGAGCGGACGGCAATCAGTGACTTTGGCAATTTTACCCGTGCTTTGCATCATTATCGGCGGCAGGGCTATTGTATCGCCGTGGACGACGCCGGTGCCGGTTACTCCAGTTTGCAGGCGATCGCGGAGCTCTACCCGGACTTTATCAAACTCGACATGTCGATTGTGCGGGACATTCACAATAATCCATTTAAAATTGCGATTCTGGAAGCGCTGGTCAATTTGGCGGCAGCGATGAATAGCAAGATTATTGCCGAAGGTGTTGAAACGATTGACGAATTGTTGACGGTCATGAAACTCGGTGTTGGCTATGCACAGGGATATCTGCTGGCGCGGCCAACCAGTACGCCTTCGCCCGTTTCCGAGGAAGCACTGGAAGCCATTCTGCGCTTCCGTAAAAAGGAAGCCGGACGCAAGGAACGTGATGTTGGAACCTCCCTGGGGCGGGTCATTGGCGATATTGTCGAACATGTGCCGATCGTAAATCCGGAAACAACCACGGAACAAGTAGAGGCGAGGTTTGCCGCCAGTTCAGTGCGCGGTGTTGTTGTGCTGCAGGGAAATAAACCGGTTGGTTTGTTAATGAAAAACCGGCTCTATTTCCACCTGGGTTCTTATTATGGAGTATCACTTTATCATAAGCGCCCGGTGGAGTTGGTGATGGATGCATCGCCGCTCATCGTCAACGCCGACCTGCCACTGGAAGCGGTGTCGAAAATCGCGATGAGCCGGGATGAATCGACCTTGTACGATTTGATTATCGTGGTACAGGATGGTCAGTATGTCGGCGTGGTCTCGATCATGAGCCTGCTGAACCATATCACGCAGTTACAGGTGTTGTGCGCGCACAACTCAAATCCATTGACCGGTTTGCCGGGGAATCTGGTGATCGAAGAACACTTGCGCCGCCTGTTGGCCAAGGATCTGAAATTTGCCGTTCTGTACATCGATCTGAACAATTTCAAGGCTTATAACGATAAATACGGGTTTGAAAAGGGTGATAAAGTCCTGCTGATGACGGCGGAGGCGCTTAGCCTCAGTTTGGCCAGGGAAGGTCAGGGGGAGGATTTTGTCGGTCATATCGGCGGTGACGATTTTATCATCATTACCGCGCCGGAACGGGCGGAGCGCATTGCCAGAGCGATTATCGAAATATTTGATCGCGAGATACAGAACGCTTACTCGGCGGAAGATTTGCTGCGCGGCAGTATTCAGGTGAAGAACCGGCGGGGCAAAATTGAAAATTTCCCGATCACATCGATTGCAGTTGCCGGCGTAAGCAATCAATACAAAAAGTTTAATAACTACTGGGAAATTCCTGAGGTGGCGGCTGAAGTAAAGAAAGTTGCCAAGCAGCAAAAAGGATCAGGCTTTATTTTTGACCGCAGAAAGAATTAATAAGCAAAAACCAAATGTTAAGCCAATGTTAACGTTGGGTTAAATCAGTCCATTTTCCATTGCGGGCCATTTGGCGATTGGCTATGATGGAACCAAGAACTAAACTAAGGATAATACGAGGGAGGCACAACTCTAATGAAGATGAGCATGAAAAAAGGAATGACATTCGGTCTGGCTGTCGTAATGGCAGCGACATTATTAACCGGGTGCGGCGGCGGAACCCCGGCCAAGAAAGAAGAACCAGCCAAATCCGCAGCAACTGAAATTTCCGGCACGGTAAAAGCATCCGGTTCCACTGCGCTATTGCCGCTATTGAAGGCAGGGCAGGAAGAATTCCAGAAGAAAAATGCAAAAGCCACAGTAAATATTGCCGGCGGCGGTTCCTTTACCGGTCAGAACCAAGTGGCGAGCGGCGCCGTTGATATCGGCAACTCCGATGTGGCGCTCGATCCGAAACTTAACGATAAGGGATTGGTTGAACATAAACTGGTTGGCATTCCGTTTGTATTCGTTGTAAACAAAGACGTCAAAGTGGACAATTTGACAACCCAACAATATGTTGACATTATGACAGGAAAAATCACCAACTGGAAAGATGTTGGCGGGCAAGACCTTAAGATCACCCTGATTCATCGTTCGCCTTCGTCCGGTTCGCGGGCCACCATTCAGGAACTGGTGCTCAAAACGAATAAATTCACTGATACTGCTGTGATTCAGGACTCCAACGGAGCAGTTAGAGCGGCGATTGCCAGCACTGCCGGCGGATTTGGTTATATCGATGCCGCCTATGCTGACGCTTCGGTAAAAACATTGGCAGTCGATGGTGTGAAATATTCTTTAGCCGATGTTGCCGCTGGCAAATACAAAGTATTGACTTTCGGTCGTATGTATACCAAAGGGCAACCGAATGGTGCTACCAAAGCCTTTATCGATTTCGTGACCAGCAAAGAATTTCAGGAAACCTATGCTGAAAAGAGCGGCTTTGTTCCCCTGACCAAAATGCCTAAATAACGGTTAAATCTTTCCCCTCCTCCTGTAGCATAGGATGTGCGCGCCGGACAAGCCGTTAACGGAGCCGGCCTGCACATCCCTTTGCAGTAAGTTAAACGAACTGGTACTGAAAAAATCCGCAGGGATGGTGAACTTAGTGACCCCCACAGCAGGAACGCAGACGACAGACCTTCGGCTCGTCTATGACCGCTATATCCGATATTTGTTTCTTGCCAGCGCCATATTGATGTCGGTCATCGTGTTGTCAATCATTTTCTTTATGGGACAGCAGGGTTTGCAGACATTTCGGGAAGTCAGCCCCATTGAATTTTTCTTGTCAACCAAATGGGACCCGCTGGATGAAAAATTTGGCGCCGGTAGTTTTATCGTGGGCTCGGTCTATGCTGCGATATTGGCCGTGGTTTTCGGCGCACCGCTGGGGTTGGCCGGAGCGGTTTTTATGGCAAAAATTGCACCGAAACGGGTGCGCGATATCATGCGGCCAGCCAATGATCTGTACGTGGCAATTCCTTCGGTGGTTTACGGTTATTTGGGTCTGACTGTTCTGGTGCCGTTTTTGCGTGATGAATTAAAACTGGGGATGGGCTTTGGTCTGTTTGCGGCAGGCTTAATTTTGGGCATTATGATTTTACCGACGGTCATCAGCATTTCCGAGGATGCATTGCGCTCTGTCCCCAGCTCGTTGGAAGAGGCCTCGATCGCCCTTGGCGCCACCCGCTGGCAGACCATCTGGCGAGTGTTGATTCCCACGGCGATGCCTGGCATTATGACGGCGGTCATTCTGGCGATGGCCCGGGCAATCGGCGAAACAATGGCTGTGCAGATGGTAATCGGCAATACGCCTTTACTGGCGAATTCGTTATTTAGTCCAACAGCGACGTTGACAAGCGAGATTGTGGTAGAAATGGGGAATGCCCCTTTTAATACGGCCTATGGCAACTCTCTGTTCTTAATGGCTTTGGTACTGTTGATTATGTCTTTGTTGTTGATCATCGTCATTCGCGGCCTGATCCGAAAGGGGGAGGCGCTATGAACTCAAGGCAATGGGACAAAGTGGTTACTGCCGGCCTGTGGCTGACTGGATTTTTTGTTATCGCCCTGTTGGCAGTTTTTCTCGGATATATTCTGATCAAAGGCCTGCCGGTTCTAAGCTGGAACTTTATTATTGGCCAGTCAAGCGATATTACGGCTGGCGGTGGTGTCGGCGCCCAGTTTTTCAATACTTTCTACATTTTGTTTTTATCCCTGTTAGTCGCAGCGCCTATCGCAATTGGCGCCGGGATTTACCTCGCCGAGTATAGCGGTCGCGGGCGTCTGGCCGATGCGATCCGCCTAAGCGTCGAATGCCTTGCATCGGTTCCGTCGATTGTGCTGGGCTTATTTGGCATGATCGTGTTCATCAACATTATGGGGTTTGGCATTAGCCTGGGCGTTGGCGCGATGACCCTGGCGCTGATGAATCTGCCGGTTATCGTTCGCGTCACTGAAGAGGCATTAAAAACAGTACCTAAGGAATATCGCGACGCCAGTCTGGCGCTCGGCGCCACCAAGTGGCAAACGATTTCCCGCGTGGTGTTGCCGTCGGCTATGCCCGGAATCATTACCGGCATTACTTTGACAGCCGGTCGGGCGGTAGGAGAGACGGCGATTCTGATATTTACCGCGGGGACAACCGTTTCCCGCTCGATTCCTGATTTTTCACTGTCGGC
>CAYLSL010000014.1:25742-29868 GCA_964386615.1 uncultured Veillonellaceae bacterium | reverse complement strand
CTAGCGGCATTCGGACGTATCGAAAAAATGCAGCAAACTCTTGAAACAGCGAACAACCGCTTACTAAACACTCTGCACACCTCGCTGCAAAAAAACGCACTCGCGGACACCGCCGGGCAACTCACCGCAAGCCTCATTTTCATTGCAGCACTGGCGTTGCTGGTTGGGCTGGTCCGCATCGGCATAATTGACGGAGTTGTACTGGCTGCCTGGGCGCTAATAATTCTGAGCAGTTTTGAAGCTTTCCTGTCATTACCATTAATGTTCCGGTATTGGCAAGATTCCAGGGAAGCGGCGGTTCGATTGTTTTCTTTCATTCCTGCGCAGCAAAGTCCCCCTAAAGTGGCCGGAAAGATTCCGCTTAATCCTTTCCGGCTTACTGTTGAAAACGTCTGTTTATCCTATTCTGGAAAGTCTACCCCAGCACTTGATCAAATTAATTTCGAACTAGCACCCGGCAAACGTCTTGCGATTGTTGGCGCAAGCGGATCAGGAAAAAGTAGCCTGATTTCCCTTTTAGCCGGGCTGCAACCCTATGACAGCGGAATTATCAACATTAATGGCATCAATGTCAACACGCTGCCTCCCCAAACCATGCAAGAGATTTTCGGTGTAATTCTCCAGCACGACTATCTCTTCCACGAAACCATAGCCGATAACCTTCGATTAGCGCGACCGACCGCATCAGATCAGGAGCTTTGGCAGGCACTGGATCAAGTTTTTTTGTCCGACACAGTCCGCCGCTTGCCAGCTGGCCTGGAAACCAGACTGGGTAATGATGGCCACGGCTTGTCCGGCGGTGAACGCCGTCGCTTGTCACTGGCCCGGTTACAATTGAAAAATCCTGCGATTATACTGCTTGATGAACCCACTGCCGGATTGGATCCCCTGCTTTCCGCCCAATTGTTGACGCCTGGCGGCGCCTTGCTTCCAACAGACCGCACGATCGTGCTGGCCACACATCAATTCACCGGGTTAGCACAAATGGACGAAATCTTGGTTCTCGATCAGGGACGTATTGTGGAACGTGGTTGTTGGAATAGTCTATTAGCGCAGCGCGGCTTTTTTTACCAGCTCTGGCTATTGCAACAAGATCGTTTTGAGTATTCTACATAATTTTTTACTGGCCAGTATGTATTTTGTATATCGAAATATTTTTGCAATATTAGCAGGATTTACGCAATAAACAGCAAATATAAATAAACGTTGTGAAAAAATTCTCTATGTTCCCTTTAACTAATATTCAAGGTGTTTTCACAGGTCCGGAACGATGAACCTGTGTCAAAATAAACTGTGGCAACCTATATAATATCCAACAAGGGGTCCAGTTATTAAAGGGGGAATATCAATTGAAAGGTTCTTTTTTTTCTGCGTTCAATCGGTTTACCGGGGTCTCAGTATTGGTTCTACTAACACTATTTTTTGTCCCTGCCTTGAGTTCAGTAGCACTAGCCGCTGAAGCGGCAGGAGAATCGCCGGACCTGGGCAAGATTCTACCCATGTGGATGGTGTTGCCGTTTGTCGGCATTCTGTTGTCCATCGCCCTCGGGCCTTTAGTGAATGCCCACTGGTGGGAACACAATCTGGATAAAGTCAGCCTGTTTTGGGCGCTGGCCTTTTTCATTCCTTTTGCCATGCTGCTAGATTTTTCTTCTGCTTTCTATTATTCGCTGCACATGTACATCATTGACTATATCCCGTTCATCCTCCTGCTGGGGAGTTTGTTCGTCATCTCCGGCGGCATTATCATCCGCGGCGCCCTCAAGGGAACGCCCATATTTAATGCCGGAATGATCCTGATCGGGACACTGCTGGCCAGCTGGATCGGTACCACCGGCGCCTCGATGCTTTTGATCCGGCCGATCATCCGGGCCAATGAGTTTCGCAAAGCAAAATCACACACCATTATCTTTTTCATTTTCCTGGTCAGCAATATCGGCGGTTCCTTGACGCCGCTCGGCGACCCGCCGCTTTTCCTTGGCTTCCTGCATGGCGTGCCTTTCTTCTGGACGCTAAAACTGATCTGGCCGTTCCTGCTCTCTACGGCGTTGGTCCTAGGCATTTATTATGTCATCGACTCCTATTTTTATAGCAAAGAACCCTCTTTGGCAGCTGCAGCAAATTGTGCCTGCAGTGAAAAGAAAGAAGACGTCTGCGTCAATGGACTGGTCAACTTCCTGCTCCTCGGCGGCGTCATTACCGCAATCGTGCTTAGCGGCATGTACAGCAAAGATCCCATGTTCTTCGATGCGAAACACAATACCTATACCGGCATCAGCCTGATGACTTTGCATGGACATACCTTGGTCCTGCCTTATATCAACCTGTTGCGTGACGGCTTCATCGTATTGATGGGTTTGCTGTCACTCAAACTGACTCCCACCGGCGTCCGCAGCGACAACCATTTCACCTGGGGACCGATCAAGGAAGTCGGCATCCTGTTCGCCGGCATTTTCCTCACCATTATCCCGCCAATGGCGATTTTGCAGGCGCGCGGCGCTGAACTGGGTGTAACCCAGCCCTGGCAGTTCTTCTGGGCGTCAGGAATCTTATCCAGTTTCCTTGACAATGCCCCCACCTACCTGACCTTCCTCAGTGTCGCGACAGGCCTGGGTGCTACGACAGGCATCGTGACCGACATGGGCACTGTGCCGGAACAGATTCTGTTGGCAATTTCCTGCGGCGCTGTATTCATGGGCGCCAATTCCTACATCGGCAACGCGCCGAATTTCATGGTCAAGTCGATTGCCGAAGAAAACCAGATCAAAATGCCTTCTTTCTTCGGTTATATGTTCTGGTCCGTGGGTATCTTGATTCCGACCTTTATCGTTCTGACCTTTGTATTCTTCCGCTAATTTACTGCAATAGCATAAATTCAATAAGCCTTATACCCTTGCTTTAATACCTCTGTCGCTTTGGCAGAGGTATTCCTTTTACCATAAAAATAGACTTGCGCTATTTAATTATTTATGTAAGAATTAAGTAACAAAAATAAATAGGCGCATTAATCAAAAAACTTTGCTGAGGCCTTTGGCTTCTCCTAAAGCTTTTTTTATTTCCTACCATTGTTTATCATGTGTACCTTGTCGCTCAACCTGTCCATCATACTAAAAAAAATATATAATAACGGGGAGGCTGTTCGTTGAAAAAGTACTTTGCGTCAAAAATTAGCCATTGCGTTGCTGTCTCGTTGCTGACATTCCTGGCAGTGCTGTTGACCCCATCGCTTCAACCACTCGCGCTAGCCGCTGAATCGGCAGGGGATTCGCCCTCGTTGGGCAAGCTTCTACCGATGTGGATGGCTTTGCCCTTTGTCGGCATCCTGCTCTCCATTGCGCTTGGGCCTTTGGTCAATGCTCACTGGTGGGAACATAATATGGCAAAAGTCAGTCTGCTCTGGGCAATGGCGTTTTTCATCCCCTTTGCCATGCTGCTTGACGTTTCTTCCGCGGTGTACTATTCGCTGCACGTTTATATTATTGACTATATCCCGTTTATCATTTTGCTTGGCAGTCTGTTTGTCATTTCCGGCGGCATAATCATCCGCGGCGCCCTCAAGGGAACGCCCATATTTAATGTCGGAATGATCCTGATCGGAACACTGCTGGCCAGCTGGATCGGTACCACCGGCGCCTCGATGCTTTTGATCCGGCCGATCATCCGGGCCAATGAGTTTCGTAAAGCCAAAGCGCATACCATCATCTTTTTCATTTTCCTGGTCAGCAATATCGGCGGTTCTTTGACGCCGCTGGGCGATCCTCCTTTGTTTCTTGGTTTCCTGCACGGAGTCCCTTTCTTTTGGACGTTGAAACTGTTCTGGCCGTTTGTATTTTGCACTACTATGGTGTTGGCGATTTATTATGTCATTGACTCCTACTATTACAGCAAAGAACCAGTTTTGCCCAATATCATGACGGATGACCCTATAACAAAGCAAGATCCTGTTTGCATTAACGGACTGATCAACTTCCTGCTGCTGGGCGGTGTCATCGCAGCAATTGTCATCAGCGGGGCATTCAGTAAGGATCCCATGTTCTTCGATACGAAACACAATACCTATACTGGCATCAACCTGATGACTTTGCATGGACATACCTTGGTCCTGCCTTATATCAACCTGTTGCGT
>CAYLSL010000014.1:19656-25642 GCA_964386615.1 uncultured Veillonellaceae bacterium | reverse complement strand
TGCCGAAGAAAACCAGATCAAAATGCCTTCTTTCTTCGGTTATATGTTCTGGTCCACTGCGATCCTGATACCGACTTTTGTAGCTTTAACATTTATTTTCTTCCGCTAACCCTTGATCAATGCGACCAACTGGCGGGCTAATAAAGAGGTGTACCTTTGCGTTCAACGACATCAAACAACTTGACTTACACATTGCTGATTTTTGTTGTTCTACTATGGGGAATCAATGTGGTAATGCTCAAGTATCTCACTCTTTATTTTCCGCCACTGGCTTTGGCGCCGATTCGCCTGTCCCTGGCAACAGCCTTGTTGTTTCCGGTCGTGCTTTATAAGGAAGGCTTGATTATCCCGCCGATTGCTACGTTTCTGCCTATCGCCGGAGTCGCAACCTTTTCGATTTATCTGCATCAAATCACGCTTTCCTGGGGTATATCACAAACCAGCAGTATGCACGCTTCGCTGATTTTAGGGCTCAATCCCCTGTTGACCACCGTGTTGGCGACTTATCTGATGAAAGAACATTTTTCACTGGGTAAGGCTCTGGGGATTTTACTCGGATTCAGCGGCGTAGCCTTGGTAGTGTCCGGCGGTACAACAGGGGCCTCGACGTTAATCGGTGATCTGGTTATGTTTGCCGCTACCATCACGTTTGTTATCGGTTCACTGTTCGTTAAGAAAAGCACCAGAAACCTATCGCCGCTGATTGTTACCGCCTACAGTCATGGGCTTGCCTCCATCGGACTTTTGTTTACCGGCGGTCTGCTCAATTCGAGCTGGTCCTATCCGGGTGCGTTTGAACCATTGCCGATCATCGTTCTTTTGTTTTCCAGTTTCATTAATACGGCGCTGGGTGCACTATGGTGGAATACCGGCATTCAACAGGTGGGCGCCGCTACCGCTTCCCTGTTCTTAAATGCTACGCCGGTATTCGGTGTTTTTGCCGCAGCGTTGTTTCTTGGCGAGCAATTGAACTGGACACACTTTGCCGCTCTATTGCTGGTCATTACCGGTGTCAGCCTCGGTACCGGATTAATTGGCGGCAAAGGTTCGGCCCGTTAACCATTTTCATCAACACCGCTTGCGCGCAATGATGCCAAACAGAAATAAAAAAGAGCTGCGTAAAATGAACCGATCATTTCACGCAGCTCTTTTTTTGTTTCGGTAATTATTGGTTGCGCTCTACTGCAATTGGATCAGACAAATTCCTTAATACTGTCGACAGCTGGTCCCATCGAACAATCGGTCTCATTTTCACACACGATATCAATAATATATGGCTTACCTGAATTGACCGCCCGCTCCAACGCGCCGCGGATGTCTTCCGGCCGCTCCACGCGTTCGCCGGCAGCAGCAAACCCTTCGGCAACCTTCACATAATCCATGACACCCTGATTCACTTTCATTTCTACCGCATACTCAAAGTTATAGGCGTACTTTTGGTTTTGCCGGATCAGGCTGAGACAGGCATTGTTTACGATCACCACGATCAGTGGAATGTTGTACGTCGCTGCCACTGCCAGTTCCTGAACGTGGAAAGTGAAACCGAAGTCGCCCATTACGGCAACCGCATGTTTACCGGGGTTGGCAATCTTAGCACCAAACGCCGCCGGAATATCGTAACCCAGAGTGCCGGCGCCGCCGGAAGGCATGTACAGACCGGGCTGGTTCACATCCTGCAGTTGTCCGGACCAGATCTGGTTAAGGCCGCAACCGGTCGTGAACATCGCATCATCATGAAAGAAATTGTTCAGTTCTTCATAGACGCGATGCGGTTTGATCGGCACGCAATCGTAGCAGGTTTTGCGTTTAAGCTGCTGCTTTTGCGCCGGAATCTCGGCAACCCGCGGGTCCGCTTTGCGGCCACCTGCCGCTTTGGCCACTTGCAGCAAAGCTTCCAGCGCATACTTGGCATCAGCCACAATCCCCAGATCCGGTTGAAAAATCTTGCCTATTTCCTTCGGCTCAACATTGATATGGATAAACTTGCGGGCTCCGCGATAAACGGCAATGTTGCCGGTGTGGCGATCGGTAAAACGGCAGCCGATACCGATAATTAGATCAGAATCCAAAAGCACCTTATTGCCAATCGGCTGTCCAACCTGTATTCCCGCGTGCCCTGCATTCAGTGGATGGTCAGCAGGGATGCCGCCTTTTGCCATATAGGTGGTAATCACCGGTAAATTCATCAATTCGGCAAACTCGACACATTGACCGGCGGCGCCAGCCAGCAAAACGCCGCCACCCATGATCAACGCCGGGCTTTGGGCTTCTTTGAGCATGGCAATTGCTTGTTCTATATCCTGCATTGCTGGACGTGGATTTTCAAACGGCAAAGACTGATAGCTATCAATATCATAATCAACATCGGCCATTTGCACATCCAGCGGCAAATCAACCAACACTGCCCCCGGTTTGCCAGACTTGGCCAACATGAAGGCTTTTTGCATCACCGTTACAATCGTTTTGGCATCCGTAACGCAGAAGGTTGCTTTGGCAACCGGTTCACAAATTTTTGCAATGTCAACGCACTGGAATGCATCTTTACCGAGTTGCGCGCTCACTGCCTGTCCGGTAATCGCCAACAGGGGAATCGAATCAACATTGGCGGTATAAATCCCGGTGACGAAATTGGTTGCACCCGGTCCGGACGTACACAGCGCCACCGCCATCTTGCCGGAAGCCCGATAATAGCCGCCTGCGGCATGAACTGCCGCTTCCTCATGCCGCACACAATAGTGGTTGATTTTTGACAACCCCAACTCTTTGTAGACTGGATTGATCCCTGCGCCGGGAATACCAAATGCGTCGGTGATTCCTTCTTTTTCTAATATCTTGACTACGATTTCCGCTACTTTCATCTTAACTACACCTCCGTCAAAATATGAATTCTCTACTGGCATTATATGACGGACGTTATCATAAGGTAAAATCGGATATTATAATATTCGCAATAGGATTTTCCTATATTGCGTCGAAATAAATAGGTGTGCCGATTTGACACACCTAATAAGGAGGACAGCGTATGAATATTCGCCAGTTGGAATACTTTCTGGAAGTATCCAAACAGGAGAGCTTCAGTAAAGCGGCTGCCATTTTGCATGTTTCCCAGCCATCAATCAGCGAGATGATCAAAAACCTGGAAGAGGAGCTGGGCACGCCGCTGTTGTATCGCGGCGCAAAACGGCTTGAATTGACGGATGCCGGACAAATCGTCAAAGAACAGGCCGACCAGATCGTAACCATGTTCAATAATCTGTCCGGCAACCTCAAAGACATGCAGTTATCGCACAAAGGCAAAATTCGGATTGGAATTCCTTCGATTACGGCATCCACCATCTTCCCCCGCGTGCTGGGAGAATTCAAGCGTCAGTATCCGAATATCGAACTGCAATTGCACGAGTTCGGATCAAAAAAGATCCGTCAGGGAGTCAATGAAGGAACGCTGGATGTCGGAATCGTCTGCAGCTTGCCGGATCGGGCCGACAGCTTCGAAGTACTGCCATTTGTAGAAGACCCTTTGAAATTGATCGTCCACCCTGCACATGCGCTGGCGCAAAAGGACGAAATAGATTTTGCCGACTTGCATGACGAAGGATTTGTTCTGTATAGCGAAGATTTTTCCCTGCACGACCAGATATTGGCCCGCTGCCGGCTGGCCGGTTTTCAGCCGATTATCATTTGCGAAACATCACAGCGGGAATTCATGACACAAATGGTTGCGGCCAAACTCGGGGTTGCCCTGTTGCCGAGCAATATCTGCGCAGAGCTCGATCCGGATGCCATTGTTGCGGTCCCGCTCAAAGATCCCAAAATGGTTTTGCATCTGGCGGTCATCTGGCGCAAGGACCGTTACATGTCGTTTGCCGCCCGGCGCTGGCTGGAGTTCACCACAACCCACTTTGCCCCGCAGCAGTCACTCGATAGTTCAAACGACCGGCAATGAATCCCGCAAAAGCTGCTTTAATTCTGCATGGCTCGGTTGACGCGGTGTATTGGCCACATTGGTCGTTTTGCCGGCGAGCAGGGCAAATTCTTCCAGTTCCGGTTCGCTCAGGTTGACCTTGCCGGGAAACAGCTCATCCAACCAATGCTTAAACTCGTCCACCGATTTCATTTGCAGGCCTTCCAGCACCCAATGAATTTTGTCTTTGGCTGCCGCCATATTGAACCGCAGATACTCGCCCATCAACATCCCGTTGGCACGACCATGCGGCACCTGATGAAAATAGGTCAGCGAATAACCAAGTGCATGCACCACTGTCGTGCCGGTCTGCGCAATGACCATACCTCCCAACAAGGAAACATAAAGCAAGGTTTCACGTGTTGCCAGGCTAATTTCATTTCCCGTCAGCGCTTGCCGCACCATGCCAAAACGCCGGATTGCTTCCAATGCCAAGCTATCGCTCACTGCAGTCGCCCGGCGCGACAAGTATCCTTCGATGCAATGCGACAGCGCATCGACCGCAGTGTCAATGGTTACGTCGCGTGAAAGGCTGCCTGTGTAGCGCGCATCCAGAAAAGCCGCTTTAGCAAACAGGCTGGGCTGAGCAAAACTACGTTTTGTTTTTCTCTCCGCATCAGTAAGGATTGAATATTGGGTGACTTCACTGCCGGTCCCGGCTGTAATCGGCACCGCCAGAATCGGTAGCGGATCGGTTTTGAAGTTGCCGTCATACAATTGAATGGCAGCAATCTCATTCACTGCCAGCACGGCAATCGCTTTGGCCGCATCGAGCGGTGAGCCGCCGCCAATGGCAACGATCATGTCCGGCTTAAACGCTCGCCCGGCGGCACCGCCTGCTTCCACCATGGCAAAGGTCGGGTTTTCACCGATCTGGTCAAAGATTTCCCAAGCAATATGCTGCTGGTCCAAGGCAGCGCAGACATCAGCCAGCGCGCCGCTCTGCCGGGCTGAATTGCGCCCAGTGACCAACAGTGCGCGCTGCCCCCATTTGGCAAACTCTGCCTGGTTTTGAACAATACACTCCTGGCCAAAGAAAATCCGGGTCGGCATATAGTAACCGAATTGCATGAAATCCATCCTCCAAACTCAGCGTGATGATTTATTATAACGCGCCGCCATCATATCCCCAAGTACCTGGTCAATTGTTTGCCCAGCGGTTAGAAGGAAAACATCGCTCTGTCAAAGAATATTGAACGATGAGCAATTCAGCTTCATTGGAGGTTTCATGGTGGATCTGTACAAAGAAATGAGTCGTATTTTTCAGGAAAAAGAGCTCGTATTTGCGCTGATTGTTTTACTTGTCTGCATACTGGCCGGCATCAGCATCAGTAAATTGGTGTTTGCCCGTCTGCGAAACGTTACAGCCCGGGTATCCGGCGAATTCTATCCCCAACTGCATCGGGCGCTGAAAGGAATGCCGGTCCTTTGGGGAACCCTGGTCGGGGGATATGCTGCAATCCATATCATCACCATCCCGCCTGGCGGATTACATGTGCTGGACATCCTGTTCCAGGTTATCGCCATTTTTTCGTTGACCATCATGGGTTCACGCCTGGCTTCAGGCTTTATCGCAATACAACTGCAAAAAACGGCCGGCAATTTCGCCTCCACGTCAATTTTAGTCAATACAATCGAACTGGTTGTCTATATAACCGGTTTCTTATTCATGCTTCAGTCGTTCGGCATCCCCATCGCCCCCTTGCTCACGGCCCTGGGCGTCGGCGGTTTGGCAGTGGCGTTGGCCTTGCAGGATACTTTGTCCAACCTGTTTTCCGGTATTAACATCTTGCTGTCCAAACAGACAAAAGTCGGCGATTATATCAAACTGTCCACCGGTGAAGAAGGAATCGTAGCCGACATGAACTGGCGCAGCACCACAATCCAGCAGGCCTCCAACAACATGATCGTTGTTCCCAATCAAAAAATCGCTACGGCGATCATTACCAACTATACACTGCCTGATGCCGAATGTTCATTGGTCGTGCCTGTCGGCGTCAGTTATGACAGCGACCTGACCCATGT